>DEBE01000117.1 GCA_002348425.1 Alphaproteobacteria bacterium UBA2964
TGCATTTACCTAAAACACAGACAACTCTCGGGCTTTATAGTCGAGAGGTGTTAGAGAGAATTCGTCCCGAAGCCGTTCTAATAAATACCTGTCGAGGGGGAATTGTTGATGAAGAGGCATTGGCTGATCGTCTTGAAAATGAATTTCTTCGGGCGGCTTGTTTCGATGTTTTTGCTGTTGAGCCAGCAGAGAATGACCGCTTGTTGAATTTACCGAATTTTTTAGCAACCCCACATATCGGAGCAAGTACTGAGGAAACGAGGGTTGCAATGGCAAAGGCGGCACTTAGAGGTCTGAGTGAAAATGAATTGGTTGAACCTGAGAAATACTATGATAATTGACTAGACCACCGGTGAACGCCCGCCGTCTACATTGATAGCAGCTCCTGTAATATAACCCCCAGCTTCAGATGCCAAAAACAATGCAATACTGGAGAATTCGGTGGTTTCCCCTATACGACCAATTGGTATATCACGCGCATCAACCATACCTTGTAGAAACTCTTCATAGGGTTGATCTGTATTGGCTCTTTTGTAAAGACGTTCCCATTGCCCAGATTTAATGAAACCTACTAACAAGGCGTTAACGAGGACATTGTCGGCGGCTCCGGTATTGGCTAAAACCTTTGTAAGAGCGAGGCCTGCTGCTCGGGTTACTGCTGTTGGGGCTCCATTTGCACTCGGTGCTTTCGCACCAATATTGAGTACATTAATTATTCTTCCCCATTTCTTTTTTTTCATGGCGGGAAGGGCAAGTCTGCACAAACGAATTGCTGCAAATAGTTTAAGTTCAAAATCGTTTTGCCATTCTTCATCAGTGATCTCTAAAAATGGACCTGCCTTGCTGGTTCCTGCATTATTTATAAGGATATCAATTTGACCTAGTTCTTTCTCAGCACGCTTGAAAGCTTTTTTAGTTTCAATGGGATTTAAAAGGTCGCACGAAATCGTCATCACTTTACCAGAACCAGATGCTTGAATTTCAGATTTAGCTCTCTCTAGATTCTCTGGGTTTCTTGCTAAAATTGCTACGTCGGCACCCGCCTCAACAAATTTACAGCCCATTCCTTTTCCAAGTCCCTGGCTTCCACCAGTGATTAAGGCAACCTTTCCATCTATTCGAATTTCCAATTCAATTTCTCCCTTTTTATTGGAAAATATTGATACCTGTTTAAATAATTACCCTTCCTAAAGCGCCCGCCAACCAATGTCCCGTCTACAAAATCCATCTGGCCATTCAATAGAGTCAATACCCTCGTAGGCCTTAACTTGTGCCTCGAGAACATTTTTGCCTAAAGCCGTGATTGCCAACACTCTACCCCCTGAGGAGCATATTTCATTCTTTTCATTGAATTTTGTTCCTGCGTGAAACAAGGTTATATCTTTGTTATCTTGGAAATTCTCGATCCCCTTAATGATACTCCCTTTTTGATAGGGTCCGGGGTAACCATTAGACGCCATTACGACTGTCAATGCAGTATCGTCATACCAACGTAAATCGAAATCCTTAAGTACTCCGTCCTCCGATGCAATTAATGCAGGTAGTAGGTCTGACATTAAACGCATCATTAAGACCTGACATTCGGGATCTCCGAAACGAACATTATATTCAAGGAGTTTAGGTTTATGATTTTCAATCATCAGGCCAGCATAGAGCACTCCCTTGTACGGCCTGCCTTCTGCTTTCATTCCTAATAAAGTGGGTTTTATAATGGTCTCCATAATCGTCTTAGTCATAGACTCTGTAATAATTGGGGCAGGAGAGTAAGCTCCCATTCCACCAGTATTGGGGCCAGTATCACCATCTCCAACTCGTTTATGGTCTTGCGCTGACGCCATCGGAATTGCTGTATTCCCATCACATAAAGCAAAGAAACTTGCTTCCTCTCCCTCGAGAAATTCTTCGATCACGATTTCCGAACCCGCCGAACCAAAGGCTTGCTTTTCTAGCATATCCTCTATGGCCTGATGTGCTTGCTCAGAGGTTTCTGCAATAATCACCCCTTTACCTGCTGCAAGACCATTAGCTTTTATTACAATGGGGACCCCGTTTTTCTCAACAAAACCCTTTGCCTTGAGCGGTTCAGTAAAGCGACCAAATGAGGCTGTTGGGATTTTATGACGATAACAAAATTCTTTCATAAATGATTTTGATCCCTCCATGACCGCTGCGGCCGCACTCGGTCCAAATGATTTAATACCGTTTTCTCTTAATTTGTCAGCTAGCCCTGCTACCAAAGGTGCTTCGGGTCCAATAACAACGAAATCAATATTGTTAGTGAGGGCGAAGTGCACGAGTTCTTCGAGGTCTTCAGCAGCAATATCTACACACTCTGCTTCTTGTGAAATACCAGCATTGCCTGGCGCACAATACAGTTTTCTTACTAAGGGGGATCCAGCTATGGCCCAGCATAGGGCATGCTCCCGTCCGCCCCCACCTACAACTAATACATTCACTAATTTTTTCTCCGCTTACTTTTTTATTCAGATATCTATTAGAGTCCTAGTATGATACTACTCTATTAGCATAAAATGTGAGTCGTAATGACAACCGACGAAACTTATACTGTTATCCCCAATCAATCCGATCCTATGGGAAGTAAAGGTTTGGATCACAATCTTAATGAATTTTCGGTAGGTGAGATAGCCAAAGCGATCAAACAAACTCTTGAAGGCGCGTTTGGGAGGGTGCGTGTTAGAGGTGAAGTTTCTAGGCCAAACTATCATGGTTCGGGTCACTTATATTTTACTCTGAAAGATGAAGATGCAGTGATCGATGGTGTTTGTTGGAAAAACTCAGTTGCAAAACTTGCTCTAAAGATTGAAGAGGGAATGGATGTAATCTGTAGCGGAAGAATTTCGTCGTATTCCAGAAGTTCAAGATATCAAATCGTAATCGACTCTGTAGAGCTTGCCGGAGAGGGTGCTCTGTTGAAGCTTCTTGAGGATCGCCGCAAAAAATTAACGTTGGAGGGTGTCTTTGAACCAGAAAGAAAAAAATCTTTGCCATTTTTGCCTAATGTCATAGGTGTTATCACTTCCCCTACTGGAGCGGTAATTCGGGATATTATGCACCGGCTCACTGACCGTTTTCCTCGCAGAGTAATCCTGTGGCCTGTTATTGTGCAGGGGGAGGGAGCATCGGATCAAATCGCGGCAGCTATTAAGGGTTTCAATACTTGGAAGATTGAAGGTGATATGCCGAGACCTGACTTGCTGATTGTGGCAAGAGGAGGTGGAAGCCTTGAAGATCTTTGGGCTTTTAATGAGGAGAGTGTAGTAAGAGCGGCGGCCGAAAGCCAAATTCCACTAATTTCAGCGATCGGACATGAAACGGACACAACTTTAATAGACTTTGCTTCAGACGTTCGCGCTCCAACACCAACAGCTGCAGCTGAAATGTCGGTTCCGGTGCGGGCAGAACTAGAATCACGGATCCTTCAAGTTCAACTGCGCCTAATCTCTGGATTTGAAAGGAACATCGAGGGGCTGAAATTTAAATTAGAAGCCTTGGCTAGAGGCCTTCCAAAACCCGAGTATTTTCTCGAAGAAGCATCGCAGCGTCTAGATAGAGAAACTGACCATTTCCAAGTGTCACTCATTAATCATTTTAGTAATTGTGTTCAACTTATTAACAGTCTCAACTCGCGATTGCGTCGTCCAAAAGATATAATGATGGCAGCAAGGGAGAGATTTGAAAATAACCACGAACGTCTAAACCTTGCAACTAAGATGAGGCTCGATCAAAGCATTCACCGATTGGATGGGTCTGATCTCAATAATCGATTAAGCAATAGTATAGCCAACATCATTAAGGAAAATGTGGAGCGTTTATCCTCCCAAAGTCAACTTTTGGAGAGTTTGTCTTATAGGTCGGTTTTGGGACGGGGGTTTACCTTAATTCGAGACAATATTGGCAAACCTATAATTCGGGCCCGCAACACTATTCCTGGCGCTTCGATTCAAATAGAATTTTCTGATGGTAAGAAAAATGCAGTTTTGGAAGGAGAAAGACAACTAACATCTGAGAGAATTAAAAAGGGTTCGTCCAAGAAATCCGACCCTACTCCGGAAGACTCTCAGGGTTCATTGTTATGAGAATTGCGAGCTTCTTAGCTGTATTATTTTTATTTTCTGCGGACCTTTCAGCTCTTGAATTAAAAGGCCCATTAATCCAAGGCGGCCTAATAATAGGCACTGCCAAGCCGGGCAGCGTAGTAACTTTTGAAGGAACTCGGCTTAAATCATTGTCTAATGGTACTTTTGTTTTTGGTCTTTCTCGAAATGCTCCTCCAACGATTATGTTGAAAGTTCATACGGAAGATGGCCAAATCCAAAAGCACGTATTAAAAGTTAAACAAAGAATTTATAGAACCCAAAGAATTAAAGGCCTGCCTCGACGTAAAGTCACCCCGGCTGTTCGCGATTTCGACAGAATTAAACGAGAAAGAAATTTATTAATTAATGTCCGTAATTCTATTAGTTTCCGTAATAATTTCCGAGAGGGTTTCATCTGGCCTGTCAAAGGCCGCATATCAGGAGTTTATGGGAGTCAACGTATACTCAATGGAAAGCCGCGTTCACCTCATTTAGGTGTCGATATCGCTGCCCCTCTTGGTACAACCGTTTTAGCGTCTGCAAAAGGCACTGTGTCTCTTGTTCATCAGGGAATGTTCTTTTCTGGAAAAACAATCTTTATTGATCATGGTCTAGGTGTAGGGACTATTTACATTCATCTAAGTAAAATATTGGTGGTTAAAGGACAAAAGGTTAATCAAGGTCAATTGATTGGTTTAGTTGGAAAGACGGGACGGGCGACCGGCTCTCATTTGCATTGGGGCCTGAGTTGGAATTTGATAAGACTAGACCCGTCCTTACTAGTTGGGCCTATGAGATTGAAGCAAGATTAGGATTACGCAACTATTCTTCTGGCCATCTTCGGTGCAACCAGCATAGCCATTGTGAAGGGTGTTCGGAGGCCCATTCTTCGATGATTATGTTTATCTGTCGCATCATCTTTGCAACATCTCCATCGACTGGCTTATTAATGGGTTTGTAAATTTTCAATTCAAAATTACACCCATTTTTTCGGATCATTCTTACCGGAATTGCGGGGCATTCGTATCGCATAGATAACTTTGCGACAGCTGGGGCTGTCATCGCCTTTCGGCCAAATAGCTCTACCGGGATACCATCATTCATTTTAAGGTCTACCATAATGCCAAGACGGGAGTCGTTTTTTAACGCTTGAATTACCTCTTTTGCTCCCTCTGGGCCCTTTGAAATTATTTCAGAATTCCTTAACCCCCTTATTTTCTTAAGCATTAAATTGACGACCGGATTATTAGCTTCTCTATAAACCTGTAAATAGGGTGTGTTTAGCCTCTGAGCCGTCAATGCCAGAAGCTCCCAATTTCCAAAGTGACCTGTAAAGAAAATACAGGGACCCCCATTGGCCGTAAGGGAAGTTAAAATTTCTTCATTCGATATTTTTACGCGTTCTCGCGTTATCTTTTTTAAATGTGGTAGTTCTCCAAGAACCCGCCCTAAATTATCCCACATGCCATCAGTAATTTCTTTGATTTGTTTTCCCTTTAGGTTTGGAAATGCCCTGCTTAAACTAATAATGGCCCATTTTTGATACCCTAAACGGGGTCCAAGCCAACGGCTCAATATACCCCCTAACCTTGATGAAGCATCCACGGGCAGAAAATAAAAGATAACAAATACTAAAGCCACCATGAGGGCTTCCAGTGGATATCTGATAAGTCGATACAGAGATCTGTAAACCCTTGATTTCTTAGCCATATCCAAGGGTCCTTTTTATAATTGTCTCTCTATCGTCTATATTTTTCCATTCTACAGAAATCTTTATTGTCTTAATTTTAGGTCGCGTTTCTGGGGGAAGACGAACAAAATCTTTCGTAGTTGTTATGGGAATTGCTGATAAACTTAATGCTTGCTCTAAAATAAATTTAATTTCTTTGGACCTAAACTGGTGGTGATCTGGAAATTCATATGTACCAACAATTTCATAACCAAGTTCTCTAACACTTTCAAAAAACTTTGAAGGCCTTCCAATTCCAGAAAATGCTAACACCTTTTTATCAGTTAATTCGGGGTTTGGGTGTGCAATAATCTTAGTTTCATAAATGGGACGAGTTTTTCCGACATAATCCAAAATACCATGGCAGTCATCTCCAACTAATACTATTGCATTGCATCGGTTAATGGCTTTATTGGGTGTTTCTCGAAGAGGCCCTGCCGGAATAATTTGGCCATTACCGAAGCCATAACCTCCATCAATTGTTAGGATCGAGAATGTTTTATTTATCGTCTCATTCTGGAAACCATCATCCATAACAATCACTGATGCACCATTTTTTATAGCTTGTTTAGCTCCCAAAACACGATTTTTTGTAACCCATGTTGGTGCTGTGGAAGCTATTAGCAACGGTTCGTCGCCAACTTCAGATACGGTATGATTGGAAGGGTTAACTTTTATAGGGCCATTTAGTGAGCCTCCATAACCACGTGTTAATACGTGTGGCTTATGGCCTATTTTTATCAAGGCCTTTACAAAATCGATGGCTAGTGGAGTTTTCCCTGCACCTCCAGCAGTAATATTACCAATACATAATACTGGCACTGGGCTAGACCAGGGAGAATGGTTAAGAAAAGTGTGAATAGTGGAACCAGAACGCCAGAGCAAGGATAAGGGCGATAGTAATTTTCCTATAGTGCTCGGTTTATGCCAAAATTGTGGAGCATGCATAGATTAGCTCCTATTCTGAATATTGGGTGGCACTTTGTCCGGGGTGAGAAAGGGCGACAGGTGGCTCATAATTTTTCCGAGGATACTAATTTTATCTTTTGCAACATTCGAGGCAGCAATGATTTGGGCTTGCCGCCTCGTCTCATCTGACAGTAGCGTGCTGACTGCTTCGGCTAACTCTCTTTTGTTATGAACCAAAATAGATCCGTCGACTTTAGACATTTCTTTTGTAATGGTAGTAAAATTATCTGTAGAAGGTCCATGAATTATAGCACAATCGAGTTTTGCTGCTTCTAATAGGTTTTGGCCACCATGAGGGATCAGTGTACCTCCAACAAAAGCTATGGGCGATAGCCGATAAAAAAGGCCTAATTCCCCTATAGTATTGGCAATATATATCTCCGTTTTTGCCTCAATAGAATGCCTTTCGTCCCTTAATTGAGTCATAAACCCTTGGTCAG
The DNA here is from genome assembly GCA_002348425.1 of Alphaproteobacteria bacterium UBA2964. Next base: position 7,236 of record DEBE01000117.1, read on the forward strand.
ACAAGGAGGAAGCAATTTCGTTTCCTCGAATTGGGTGTCGAGGAATAATAATTGTCAGTAAGTTGGGGTAACTAGATGACAGAAAACGATGCGCATCGGCGACTATCGCTTCCTCGCCTTGATGGGTACTCGCTGCAATCCAAATTGGGCGCTTTCCAATAGCGTTCCACAACGCGGTAAGCTCGCTGTCATCCGCAGGTAAAGATTCAGCCGCATATTTTAGATTTCCAGGAACTTCTACCGCCTTAGCTCCTAGTTTGATTAGTTTTTTTGCATCTCTTTCACTTTGGGCCATACATAGAATAAAACAATTCATTAAACGTGAGATTGTTTTAGGGAACCGTTTCCACATTTTATAAGAGTTTTGTGAAATTCGGGCATTAATTAATATCAATGGAATTTTACGTTTTTTTATATCGGTTAGAAAATTCGGCCAAAATTCCGACTCCATCCAGAGGATCAAACACGGGTCCCAATAACTTAGAAACCTTTTAATCCAAATGGGTTGATCAATAGGTATGAACTGATGGATTACATCAGATGGTAAACGTTCGGCCATGATTCTTTCTGATGTAACAGTGCCAGTGGTTATCAAAATTTGAGT
>DEBE01000036.1 GCA_002348425.1 Alphaproteobacteria bacterium UBA2964
GCAAATATAACGTGATTACCAATAACACCGTCATGTGCTACATGCGAACCCACCATAAATAAACAGTTATTTCCAATTTGAGTAACCATTCCTCCCCCTTCGGTCCCCGGATTCATGGTAACATGCTCGCGAATTATATTATTAGCTCCAATTAATAGCTTTGAAGGCTCGCCCTTAAATTTCATATCCTGAGGGGGGTGTCCGATGGAAGCGAACGGATAAATATGTGTATTCGCGCCAATAGTTGTATTGCCGGCTACAACAGCATGCGACACTAAACGGCAGCCATCACCAATAATGACGTTGGCACCGACGCTGCAAAAAGGTCCGATGATGACATTTTCACCTAGTTTTGAATCCGGTTCTACGATAGCTGTCGGATGAACTTCAACCATATTTTTAATTATCCATAATCATTGCAGTATATTTTGCTTCAGCAACAACAGTTTCATTAACTTTAGCCTCGGAATTAAATTTCCAGACATTACCTCGACATGAATGTTTAGATACATGGATTTGTAACTGATCACCAGGTATAACCGGTTTTCTGAATCGCGCATTCTCTATCGACATAAAATAAACGAGTTTACCTTCAGATGAACTTCCTAGAGTATCAACAACAAGAGCCGCCGAGGTCTGCGCCATTGCTTCAATAATTAATACACCCGGGAAAATGGGCTTGGAGGGGAAATGGCCCTGAAAGCAGGGTTCATTAGCCGTAACGTTTTTTATTCCAACAGCACTTTCACCGGGAATAATATTTACCATCCTATCAATCATCAGGAAGGGATACCTATGAGGAAGAAGTTCTAGGATACGATCAATATTTACTTCCCTTTGTTCACCTAATTCTTCGACACTATCCATCTTTTCTTACTTTCTTACGCCCCATTGAACGCAGCATTGCAGCCTGATAAGCCCATTGTTTCATTGGTACAGCTGGCGAGCCACCATAACGTTTTCCGGCTTTCAAATCATTCATCACCCCTGATTGTGCAGCAATTTGGACACCATCACCAATTTTCAGGTGTCCGGCAATTCCGACCTGGCCTCCAACTAATACATTATCACCAAGTTGTGTACTTCCAGCAATTCCGACTTGCGCTACTATTACGCAACCATTTCCTATAACCACGTTGTGTCCAATTTGAACTAAATTATCAATTCTGCAACCATTTCCAATAATGGTGTCAGAGGCACTTCCTCTATCTATGGTCGAGTTAGCTCCTATTTCGGTATTATCTCCGACGATTACTCTACCTAATTGGCGAACAGTCAAATGACCATCTACAGAAGAAGCAAAACCAAAACCTTGTTCCCCTATTCGGCATCCAGCGAAAAAGCGCACTCCACAACCAACTATAGAATATTGGATCGAAACTGATGGACCTAGGTGGCAACCATCACCAAGAATTACGCCATCACCAATGATGGAATTCGGACCTAATTTACAGTCAGCACCAACACTGGCACCTTTCCCAATAAATACACCCGGCGAAATAATCGTATTTGTACCAATATTAGCAGAATTGCTAATTAACTCGTCTTGTCCCTCGTGAAAACTCTTTCCTTGTTCTGGATATAAATAATTTGTAATTTTTGCAAATGCTAAATATGGCTCGTTAGATAATAATAATATCATACCTTCTGGCGCATTTTTCGCTTGGTCTGGGTGAACAACACAGGCACCTGCAGTACTTTTTTTAAATTTTTCAATGTAACTCTTATTATCCAAGAAGCTGATCTCATCGGGGCCAGCGCTTGCAATAGGGCTAACATCTTTTACAACCTTACTTTGAGAATCCTTTTCTAATATTTCCGCATTCGCAATCCCTGCCAACTCTCCGACGGTACAAGGTCCGATTGATTTAAAAAACCGGCTATCCGGCATCGCTAATTATTCCTTAAATTTTTTGCCTTGGGCATCACCACTTTTACTTTAGGCAAACGTTTGTTTAACCTTTTGGTTACTTCTTCAGTAATATCCGAAGTTTCTTCATAAAAAATTACTAGCCTTTTAGGTATCACAAATTTTAACGATTTCTCCTGAGCAATTTCCATAGTAATTCCGTTCATAGTACGATGAACTTCTCGCATGGAGTTTGCTAATGCACGATCAAACATCCGGTTAACTATTTGTACTTCACGCTGCGTATCCCTAACTTTTTTTTGAAATGTTTTTAGCTTTTTAGAGTAACCTTCGGGCATAATGGCTCTTTGTTTTTGCAATTCTCTTTTTTGGTTTTGTAAATTTAATTCGGACTTTTTAAATTTAGTCCGATAAACTTTTTTCAATTTTTCCATTTGGGGCCTTATTGAACGTGCGGCTGCCGAATTTTTTATAACTCTCTGGATATCGATTACACCAATCGGAATAGTCTGTGCGAATAAAGGGCCAAGGGGTATACAGCTCAAAACAAGCCAAGATCCAAGTATCATTATTAAAATTTTTTTCATTTTAAAATTTAAAACCTCGCACCTATATCAAAGCGAATTAATTCTGTTTTATCAAAATCTTTCTTCAATATTGGTTGACTAATATCTATTGCTAATGGACCAAGAGGAGATTTCCAAGAAATACCGAAACCTACAGAAGCTCGCAATGAACTATCCTCGTTAATACTCGCATTTGTCGATTCCGAATTTGTTAATGACCCTATATCCGAAAACAATCTACCCTTAACACCAAACTCATTTGGCAAACCTAGAGGAAACATTAATTGAGCTGACCCCGCTAACATAAGCTTCCCTCCGATAGAATCACCAGTAGCCTTATCTCTTGGGCCAACTCCGGACGCCTTAAACCCTCTCAAAGAGGAACCACCCAAAAAAAATCGATCAACAATTCGAATATCTTCTCCCAAGCCAAAAATATACCCGCCTTGAATCCCAAGGCTCCCCGTTATTTTTTCGTGCAAAGGAAAATATTGCTTCGCTCTAAAATTCGTTCTAAAAAATTTAACACTCCCCCCTAAGCCCGCCAAAGAAGTAGTAAAACGTCCTATTGTTCCTTCAGTCGGTGAAAACCGATTATCAAGTGTTTCGAACCTTAATGTTTGTGATAGCTCAGATTTAACGGCAGAGCCCTTTTGTTCCTGAATTGCTAGAGAGGCATCAGCTTTGACGTCAGTAACCTTGTCTTGACTTAATGAATACTGAATTTTTTGACTGAGGTTATCAGAGTAATCATAGCCCAATCGCAATCCACCACCTAAAGAAGATTTTTCAAAAGAGCTTTCATCCTTTAGGTCATAGGTTTTCTTGAAAATATCAACACCGGCTGCCAACTTACGGTTAAGAAAATATGGTTCTGTAAAAGCAATATCAACTTCTGTAGAACTTGCTCCTACTCTAGTTTTGAACAGTAAATTTTGTCCTCTCCCGAGAAGATTCTTTTCTTGAATGCCTATTTCACCCAATGCACCACTAGTAGATGAAAATCCCGCCCCTAAAGTTACCTGCCCGGTAGAACGTTCGCTGACCTTGACATCGATTATTGTTTTGTCCCTTTTAGTGCCACGTTTCTTCTTTACCGCAACCTTTTCAAAGAATCCAAGATTACGAATTCTCTTTTGCAATTGACGCATTTTTGAAGAATTGAATGCATCACCCTCTACTAGGGGCATTTCTCGTCGGATAACTGAATCAATTGTCCGAACATTTCCAGAAATATCGATTCTTTCAACAAAAACACGAGGGCCTTCTCGTACATCAAAGGTAATATTAATTTTTTTATTCTTATTATTCCGATTAACTTTTGGACGAACGTCTACGAAACCGTAGCCAAGTTCTCCTACTATCTCGGTTAATTTCAAAACAACTTTTTCAACTAAATCAGCATTATACCAATCCCCGTCGTTTACATTTATAAAACTTTTAAGTTGATTAGGACTTAAGTCTCTTAACTTCGCAGTTACATTAATATTACCAAACTTGTAACGCTTGCCTTCCTCCACTGTAAAAGTAATAAAGAAGCTCTCCCTATCTGGACTTAATTCAGCTATTGCGGAAAGTACTCTAAAATCTGCAAAGCCTCTATTTAGATAAAATCTTCTTAAAAGTTCTCTATCAAAAGTCAATCGATCCGGATCATAGCTGTCCTCTGAGGTGAGAAACCTATACCAGGCACTTTCTTTTGTCCTAATTACAGAGCGAAGGTCACTATCACTAAACCTTTTATTCCCAACAAAATTTATACGACGAATTTCAGTGAGGGGGCCTTCAGAAATTTCAAAAATAAGATCTACGCGATTTTGTGACTGCTGAATAACTTTGGGAACAACCGTCGCTGAAAATCTTCCGCTACGACGATATAAATCAATAATCCTTTGAACGTCATTTTGTACCCTTTTGCGTGTGAAGACTACTCTTGGTTGTAATTTCAATTCATCTCGTAAAAGTTCATTAGTAATCCGTTTATTGCCTTCGAAGGCAATGCGGTTGATTATTGGATTTTCAACTACCGACACAATGACCTTTGGGCCTTCGTTACGTACAATTACGTCAGCGAAAAGACCAGTCGAAAACAACTTTTTTAGAGCGTCATCCATTGTTTTATTTGTTATTTCTTGACCAACAGCAATAGGAATATAAGAACGAATTGTCTCTACCTCTATTCTTTGCGCTCCCTTTACCTCTATTTCTTCAGCGATCAAACCATTTGCCGCTAAGTTTTGATGGGTTAAGGTCAAACTAATAATCAGCGCCAAAACAAAAAATTGAGGACTATGGGAACTTTTCACGACAAGCCGATTAAAAATTGTCATTTTATCCAACCGTATAGATAATCAACAAATCGAAGTTGGACCAAATCATTCCAAAATACAAAGATGGTCAAACATACAATAAAAACCAAACCAATATTTTGGTAAACAGCTAATAAACCCTTTTCTAGGGGTTTTCGTCGCAACGCTTCAATTCCTAGGACTAGCAATTGGCCACCATCCAAAAGAGGAATAGGTAATAAATTTATTATACCAAGATTAATGGATAAAAACGCAGCCAACTGAAATAACCCACTGCTGAATATGCCAGTTTGCGCAACATCCCCAGAAATTTGTGCAATACGAATAGGTCCTCCTAGTTCTTTAGCACTCCTTTCACCACTAACTACTTGGCCAAGATAATCTAATATCAAGCCCGACAATGAAAGAGTTTCAATTATAGCTTCCCACGTTGCCGTGAGCGGATTATATTCTATAATCTTGGATCCGCTTCTAGAGCGGGATACTCCCAAACGCCCAATCGTTTTTTTTGAACCAGCAACGTCAACTTCTATCGGTTTGGGAGTAACTACTAATACAATTATTTTGTTGTTCCGCTGGATAGTAAGGGAAATGTCTTTCCCGGGAGAAGAGCGGACTACACTACTAAGTTGTTCAAATCGCTTGATAGACGATTTTCCTACTTTGATAACGATATCCCCTTTTCTTATCCCTGCCCTCTCGGCAGCACTATTAGAATAAACCTTCCCGATACTCGCTGGCAGATATTGTTTGCCTGTTATGCTATAAACTGCAGCAAGGACAGCAACAGCAAAAATTAAGTTAGCTAATGGTCCCGCAAAATAAATCCATGCCTTTTGACCTGTAGGCTTATTGTAAAAGGAAGTATCTTCATCACCTATAGGTGACACCTCTTCACCTCGAGCTTCATCGGGAGGTAATACTCCGAATAATTTTACATACCCTCCCAGGGGTATGCTACTTAATCTCCAACGAGTTCCAAATTTATCGGTTAACCCAAAAATTTCTTTTCCAAACCCAACAGAAAAAACTTCAACTCTGACATTACATTGCCTGGCTGCCAGATAGTGCCCAAGCTCATGAACAAAAACCAAAACAGTAAAGATTAAAATAAATGGCAAAATATACCACAGGAATTCCATTTATAAATTCCTCGTTAAATTTAAAAGCATTATCTGTTCTCTAGAAATTCGACGAGTTTCTTCATCTATAGCAATTACATCGTCTATGGAACAAACTTCATTTATACTACTATTTTCCAGGGTACATTCTACAACTTTGACAATATCAAGAAATTTGATCTGTTTTTGCAAAAATGCTTCTACTGCCACCTCATTGGCCGCATTAAAAATTGCAGGCGCACCTCCTCCCAAAGATAGTGCATGACGCGCCAATTTAAGCGCAGGAAATAGGGCATCATCAGGTTTCTCAAACCGCAAAGTTCCAATAGAAGATAAATCTAGTCTTTTGGTTGAGTTTTGAATCCTGTTAGGCCAGCCCAAGGTATAAGAAATAGGTATTTGCATGTCGGGAGTACCTAATTGAGCTAGGATAGTTCCATCGCAATAGCTCACCATACTATGAACAATAGATTCTGGATGTATCAGAACATCAATTTTCGCCTCTTCGATTGAAAATAAGTAATAAGCCTCTATCAATTCTAGCCCCTTATTCATCATTGTAGCAGAATCTATAGAAATTTTGGGCCCCATATTCCAATTTGGATGGTTCACAGCTTCTTCCGGTGTTGCATTTTTCATATCTTGCAAAGACTTGCCCCAGAATGGACCACCCGAAGCGGTCAAAATGATTTTTTCAATCTTATTACGCTGTTCATGTTCAAAAACCTGGAATATAGCATTATGTTCTGAATCAACCGGAAGAACTTTAGATTTAGATTTATCTATCTCAGTTAGCATTACCTCTCCAGCACAAACCAAACATTCTTTGTTAGCTAGGGCTACAACTGAACTATTTCTAATGGCAGACATAGTAGGCTTTAATCCTGCCGCTCCCACGATAGCCGCCATAACCCAGTCAACTGGTGCAGAGGCAGCATCCAAAAGTGCACTAAAACCTGCAGCCGCTTCGGTTTTAGAATTTTTAAGCGAACTTTTTAAAGCTGCGTATTTGGTTTCATCTGCAACGACGGCGAGACTTGCACCAGTCTCATTTGCCTGTTGCGCCAATAATTCGACATTGGTATTTGCAGTAAGGACCTCGACTTTATAATTGTCGGGATCATTTTGGATCAGTTTAACGGTGTTTTTTCCAACCGAACCAGTGGACCCTAAAATAGTCAAACGTCTAGGAGTATTTTTTCTCGGCATTGATCCTATATCCATGGCGAAACATCACCTTTGGAAACTGCCAATGACAAAGCAAAAAAAGGAACCGCCCCAAGAAATCCATCCATCCGATCGAGTAACCCGCCATGACCCGGGATTAGTTTTCCAGAGTCCTTAACACCAAAGCGTCTTTTAACTTTGGACACGCTTAAATCCCCCAACTGTGCCAGTAAAGCTGTGCCGGCCCCTAAAATAGGTAATATCAACCAATTCTTACTATCTGATATGCCGTAAGACCATAAAAAGCCAAGTAATACCGCACAAGAAACTCCAGACAATAAACCAGACCAAGTTTTATTTGGACTAATATTCGGCGCAAGTTTTGGGCCTTTAAAAGAACGACCAAATAAAAATGCAAATATATCAGTTGTCCAAATGGTTAAAATTAACCAAAAAACAATCTCCAACCCCATTCCGTTTATTTCTCGGAGCCAAATAAGCCCTATACCGGTAGAGCCGATCAATAACATTCCCATAAGCATCCAGTTTTGAAAACGACCTTTTAATGGGGTATTAAGCCTTGATAACAAAGCCAGAAGGCCGGTCCATAGGACCATTAAAATTACACTGATCAGCACATCGAAAAAATGGGAAAACATTACCGTTAGAAATGTTGCAACAACACAGACGATAGCCGTAAAGTCGAACTTATCCGCTTTACAAAGTTGACGCCATTCATACGACATTGCCGCCATAAGTGCCGCTATAAATAATACAAATAACAGGTCACCAATATAAACCACTCCAAGGAAAAATGGGGCCAAAATTACTGCTGAAATAATTCGAGATTTCAAAACGACACCAAGAAGTCTCTAAACCGTAGAACCATAACGTCTATCGCGACGATTGAACTCATTTAACGCATCTTTCAAATTTTCAATTGAAAAATCTGGCCAAAGGGTATCTATAAATACTAGTTCAGCATAAGCACTTTGCCATAAAAGAAAATTACTAATACGCTGCTCACCACTCGTTCGGATAATCAAGTCTGGATCTGGAATGTCGAAAGTCTCTAAATAACCTGCAAAAGTATCTTCATTTATAGCTTCTACATCTAGATCCCCTGTTAATACTTCCGTTGCTATCCTTCTTGCAGCTCCAGCAATTTCCTGTCGGGCTCCATAGCTAAGAGCCACGACTAGATGGAGAACATTATTATTCTTTGTTTCCTCTTCCGCCTCTTGCAACAAATCAACAATATCATTTTCAAGTGATCCCCGATAACCAATGAATTTAATCCTAACGCCATGCTCATTTAAGGTTTTAATTTCATTGCGAAGAAAAAAACGCAACTGCCCCATAAGAAAACTGATTTCCCCGGAGGGCCGTTTCCAATTTTCGGTTGAAAATCCATAAAGAGTAAGATATCTAATCCCTAGTTCAATACTGCCCTTGACTATCTCTTTTACAGTTTCAATCCCCTTACGATGGCCTTCAATTCTTTGAAGCCTTCTCGCCTCTGCCCACCTTCCATTTCCATCCATAATTATTCCAACATGAACAGGTATAGACAATAGTTTTTCAGGGACAGGTTTGAACGACGGCATATCATCAAACCTGCATTATTTCAGACTCTTTTGATGATAAAGCTGCGTCAATTTCTTTAATGAAATCATTTGTAAGTAACTGCAAATCTTCGCCCCAAGCCCGTTGTTCATCTTGGGAAATTTTACCATCTTTTTCTTGTTTTTTTAATTGGTCCATTCCATCCCGTCTAATGTTCCGAACCGCTACACGCGCCTGCTCGCAATATTTGTTGGCAATTTTTGTCAACTCAACACGCCTCTCTTCGCTTAATTGAGGTATGGGTATTCTTATGACATTGCCCTCCGTAGAAGGATTTAAACCTAATTCTGAATTCCGGATACCCTTTTCAACTGATGCTATCAAACCCTGGTCCCACACCTGCACCGATACCATACGTGAATCTGCTACACTGACAGTAGCCACTTGATTAATAGGCATGCTTGAACCATAAGCATCAACCATTACGGGTTCTATTAGCGCTGCTGAAGCTCTTCCCGTCCTTAAGCCGCCAAATTCATTTTTTAAGACGTCTAATGCCCCTTGCATTCTTCGCCTGAAATCATCTAAATCAGGGTCAGCCATTTTTTAACCCTCCTTACGTATTACCGTATATTTACCTTGTCCTTTTATAATTTTTGCAAACTCTCCAGAACTATGAAGAGAAAACACCAAAATAGGAATCTTATTTTCTCTGGCTAATGAAATAGCCGCCGCGTCCATTACCCTCAAATCCTGTGAGAGCACATCATGATAGGTTAAACTTTTATATCGTTTCGCTTCCTGAACTTTATGTGGATCCGCTGAATATACACCGTCCACCTGTGTACCCTTAAAAAGGGCATCACAATCCATTTCCACGGACCGAAGTGCCGCAGCAGTATCGGTTGTGAAATAGGGGCTGCCGGTCCCTGCAGCGAAGATGACAACCCTTCCCTTTTCCATGTGCCTGCTTGCACGACGCCTTATATAGGGTTCGCAAACGGTGGACATAGGTATAGCCGACTGCACTCTGGTATGCACACCTATACGTTCAAGAGAACCTTGAACAGCCAAAGCATTTATGACGGTCGCTAACATTCCCATATAGTCAGCAGTGCCTCTTTCTATACCTTGGCTTGCCGCGTCTATCCCCCTAAAAAAGTTTCCGCCTCCAATTACTAGACATACTTCACAGCCTAATTCGAGAACATTTTTAACTTCATTTGCAATTCGTACGACTGTGTCAGTGTCAAGGCCAAATTCCTTCTTACCCATGAGGGCTTCACCAGACAATTTTAACAATACCCGGTGATATTTAACTTTTTCCGTTTTTACCCCCATCGACTGCCCCTTGACTTACTTAGTATGTAGTTATTTTTAATATTTGTTAGCCTTTTGCCGCGGCGTTAACCTCCGCAACAAAATCATCTTCTTCTTTTTCAACACCCTCACCCAACACGTACCGTACAAACCCTTGCAGAGAAATATCTGCTCCAGCCTTTTTTACCGCTTCTTCAAGAACTTTAGATATTTTTGTTTCACCGTCGATCACAAAAGTTTGCTCAAGAAAAACTGTCTCTTCAAAATATTTTCGTAACCTTCCATCAACTATCTTACCGATGATTTCTTCCGGTTTACCACTTTCCCTAGCCTGCTCGGTTAAAACTGCTCGTTCACGCTCAAGTTCTGTTTCTTCAACATCCTCGATAGAAACCCAACGGGGAGCGGCTGCAGCAACATGCATTGCAAGTTGCTTTCCTAGATTAGATAAAACTTCCTCATCACCTTCAGACTCCAAAGCTACAAGAACGGCAATCCGTCCCATACCAGCCGAAATAGCATTATGAACATAACTACTAACAATACCATTTTTTACAGAGAGACCCTCAGCCCGACGAAAGTTAATATTCTCTCCAATGGTTGCAATTAAATTTTTTAAAGCATCGCTGACAGAAATTTTATTACTAAATTCAGCGTTCAGAATTGCCGAAAGGTGCCCCTCTTTTTCTAGAGAAATGGCTCCCACTCTGGATACAAAATCTTGAAAATCCGAATTTCTTGCAACAAAATCTGTTTCAGCATTAATTTCTATTACAGCGCCAGATTGAGATACGGAGTTTACAGCCACTAGGCCTTCTGCCGCCACTCTACCGGCTTTCTTTGCTGCCGCAGCCAATCCAGACTTCCGCAACCAATCAATAGCAGTCTCTAAATCTCCCTCAGCTTCTGTCAGCGCTTTCTTGCAATCCATCATGCCTGCACCAGTCTTTTCCCTTAACTCCTTAACTAGTGAAGCTGTAATCTCTGTCATGGCGTAATCCTTGATTTATCCTAGGTCTACTAATTTATGATTTTGCGGCTTCACCTTCCACGGGAGAAATTGCTTCTTTTTCAAGCTCGGCGTCAGGATTAGTTTCAGATTCGACCTTTTCCTCCAACTTAATCTCTGAGGCTGGTTCCTCTGCGACCGGAGCGTTCTCTTGAACCCGTAGATCCACTTCCGCCCCTACATCAGTTCCAGCGGCTATAGCTTCTTGTTGTAAACCATCCAACACTGCATCAGCTAATAGATTACAATACAATGCAATAGAACGAATAGCATCATCGTTACCAGGGACAGGGTAAGTTATGCCCATAGGATCACAATTACTATCTAGCACAGCAACTACAGGTATTCCCAGTTTTTGAGCTTCCTTGATCGCTATACTTTCCTTATTGGTGTCAATCACAAATATTATATCTGGGAGACCACCCATTTCTTTTATACCACCTAAGGCGCGCTCTAATTTGTCCCTATCACGGGTCCGCATAAGTAGTTCTTTTTTGGTAAGGCCAACCTCTGTCTGCGAAAGCAACTCGTCATATTCTCGCAAGCGCTTGATTGAAGCTGTAATAGTCTTCCAATTCGTTAACATTCCACCAAGCCAACGATGATCGACGTAATACTGACCACATCTCTTCGCCGCCTCTGAAATTTGTTCTCCGGCCTGGCGCTTTGTTCCAACAAACAAAACCCTACCGCCCCCGCTTACAACGTCACGAACAGCCTGTAACGCAGCATGCAACATAGGAACGCTCTGACGAAGATCCAAAATATGGATCCCATTTCTGACACCATAAATGTATGGTGCCATTTTGGGATTCCAGCGTCTCGTATGGTGTCCAAAATGAACGCCAGCCTCTAAAAGTTGGCGCATAGAAAAAGTAGGCAATGCCATAATATGTCCTTTTCTCCGGTTGGTTCGTCCGCGATAAAAGTCCGGTCAGGTTCTGACTGACTCAAACACCGGAACAACGCTCCCTATATGTAGTGAGAACGTCGCAAAACCGCGTGCGATTTCAAATGATAGCTTGATAAACTCTGAATACAGAAAATTCAAGAATTATTGTAAAAAATTTACTTACAATAATTCGGAAGCACTCATAATTCCCTGAGTTCCGAAACACCTGGAATAACCTCAATTTCAGACTTCATATCTTGTGTTATCATATAACCCTTAGGAAGTAACAATTCTACAGATTCATCGGCAGTAATACCGAGAACCAAATATATTTTTCCTTTTCCTTCATTGCCTTTTTCAATAGCACTTTTTAAGCTCTCAAGCGATGCTGTTTCATTCAAGAAGATTTTTACGCCTCCGCTAACATTCTCAGCGGCTTTTTCAAGACATTGAAGATTCAAACAGCTAAATTTTAAATCATCACCCTCAGCCCTTACCTCACAGGTAATCAATACAGCTTTTCCGGGTTGAATAAGTTCTCTTGAAGTTGATAACACCTCGGAAAAAACCACTACCTCAAACATTCCCTCTTTACCTGAAAAGCGGATAAAGGCGAATTTATTTCCCTTAGAAGATGTACGCTTTCTTATGGAATCTATTACACCGGCTAATTTTGGCCTTGTGCCTACCGAATTTATACCCAAAGACGCATATGACTGAACGCCAAGCCTATCAAGCGTACCTCCATATGCATCAAGCGGGTGATCAGAAAGATAGAACCCTACTGATTCGAATTCCTTCCCTAGTCTCTCCAGCTTTGGCCAATCATTTACATCCTGAAAGTTTTGTTTTTCAACCTTGGTTGTAAGCGCTTCCTCTGAAAATAGATTTTCCTGATTATTTTCCCTTTCACGATCTGATGCTAATGCCGTTTTTGTAATAATATCAGTACTGTTAAATAATTTTTTTCTATTAATTTCTAAGGAGTCAAAAGCACCAGCAGTAATTAAGTTTTCTATCAGACGCTTGTTAACCACCTTTCCATTTAGGCGTTTGGCAAAATCCATAACATTAGCGAATGGACCGCCTGACGTCCTCTCTTTTACCAAGCTTTCCATAGCTTTATCACCAACATTTTTTACCGCTGAAAGAGCATAAAGAACCGCTCCTTTTTCGCCGGCTGATTTCGGTTTCCGAACTGCAAAACTCGCATGGGATTCATTTATATCTGGTGGAATTAAGTCAATGCTTAGCCTAGAAAGTTCCTGTCGGTAAACGTTCAACTTATCGGTATTTCCCATGTCGAGTGTCATGGAAGCCGCTATGAATTCAACAGGATAATTTGCTTTTAACCATGCGGTTTGATAGGCAACTACTGCATAGGCGGCCGCATGTGATTTATTAAATCCATAACCCGCAAATTTATCTACCTGATCAAATATTTGAGCCGCCTTTTCTGCATCAACACCTCTCTCTTTGGCTCCCTCAACAAAAACATTTCTTTGGGCTTCCATTTCTTTTTTTATTTTTTTTCCCATTGCTCTTCGCAATAAGTCAGCATTTCCAAGACTATAACCTGAGAGGACTTTAGCGATTTCCATAACCTGCTCTTGATATATGATCACACCAAATGTCTCTTTTAATATTTCCTCAAGCTCTGGGTGCAGGTAGTCAGGCTCCTCGTAACCATGTTTACAAGCAATGTATCGGGGAATGTTGTCCATAGGACCAGGCCGATAAAGTGCTACCAGTGCAATGATGTCTTCAAAACAGTCGGGTTTCATCTGCTTTAAAACGTCCCGCATACCTGTGCTTTCCAGCTGGAATACTCCTACGGTATCACCACCACCCAACATATCGTAAGTTAGGGTATCATTTAGTGGAATTTTATCCAGATCAACATTGAAGCCACTTTCTTGAATTAAATTAATCGTTTTATCTAAAACTGTAAGAGTTTTTAGCCCTAAAAAATCGAACTTAACTAAGCCAGCAGCCTCCGCATATTTCATTGAAAATTGAGTAGCGGCCATATCAGAACGAGGGTCTTGGTAAAGTGGAACAAACTCATCTAGGCGCTGATCACCAATCACTAACCCCGCCGCATGAGTAGATGCATGCCGATATAAGCCCTCAAGTTTTAAACCAATATCAAACAAACGAGAAACCTGCTCATCTCCATCTCTTAACGTTACAAGTTCCGGTTCAATTTTTAATGCCTCTTCTAGAGACGGAGGGTTGGCTGGATTATAGGGTATAAGTTTACAAATCCTATCTACATAACCGTAAGGCATGCCTAGAACCCGCCCCACGTCGCGTAAAACCGCTTTGGCCTGTAATTTTCCAAATGTAATAATTTGGGCAACCCTATCAGGCCCATATTTTTCTTTAACATAATTTATTACTTCATCTCGACGATCCTGGCAGAAATCGATATCAAAATCTGGCATTGATACCCGTTCAGGGTTCAAAAACCTCTCGAATAGTAACCCGAACTTGAGCGGATCTAAGTCAGTGATTGTTAGAGCCCAAGCAACTACAGAGCCTGCTCCCGAACCTCTACCGGGGCCCACAGGGATATTTTGGCCTTTTGCCCACTGGATAAAATCAGCAACAATCAAAAAATACCCCGGGAAACCCATGTCATTTATAACTTCTAATTCGAAATTAATACGGGTTTTATATGGTAAAACCTCCTGACCCTTGATCCCTAGGCTGTTTAACCTTTTTTCTAGCCCATCATGAGATGCCTGCCGTAACTGCTCAGCTTCAGTTTTTTCTCCTGTTGTTGGAAATGCCGGTAGCATCGGCGAGTGCTCCTGCGGTGCAAAAGCACACCTTTTTGCAATTACGACCGTGTTGTCTATTGCCTCAGGAATATCTGAGAAAATTTCTTTCATTTCAGATTCCGAGCGGAATCCATGTAAACGGGTCAAACGTCTTCTATTTGGGTCATCAATATGTTTGCGTTCCGCGATACACATTAATGCATCATGGGCTTCAAACATGCTTTCGTCTGAGAAAAAACAATCATTGGTAGCAACCAATGGAATATCGTGTTCGAATGCCAACGTAACGAAAGAGTTCTCAATTTTCTCTTCATCTATGGTTCCATGGCGCATGAGTTCGATATAGAGCCGACCGGGGAATAATGATTTCAAATGTTTTAACATCAACACAGAAAAATCATTTTGTCCTTCAGCTAATAATTTACCCAACGCTCCACTCGACCCGCCCGATAAAGCGATTAAACCATCAGTGTAACCAGTCAAATCGGAAAACTGTATATGAGCTTGCTCTTCGGGCAATGTATCCAGAAAAGACTTACTAACTAACTTGATTAAATTACGATAACCCTCTTGGGATTGAACAAGTAATACTAATGTATCAAAACAATTTTCTTCCAAACTTGTCTTATATAAGGCTTCACCCCCACAATCATTCGGCCGTTTGACCAGCATTTGACATCCAATTATGGGTTGAATGCCTGCTTTTGAGGCGGCAAGAGAAAATTCAAGAGCTCCAAATAGGTTACCACTATCGGTCAATGCAACCGCAGGCATAGAATAATCTTTGCAAAGAGATACTAATTCCTCAACCTTAATCGCACCCTCTGAAAGAGAATAGGCAGAATGAACCCGCAAATGGATAAAATTTGATAACTTCATTATTTAAAATTTACACGAACCCGATTATAAGTCATTAGAACAAAACAGGAAAACAACAAGATAAAGTATTTGACAAATTTATTCGGTACAATATTTAGTATCTAAACCTTGCTAACTTATTGAATTCCCTTATTTTTTTTAAGGAAGAACGAATCGGCAACAAAAATGGAGTTCTAAACGTCAATTAATAATCCTTCTTTAATTAAAATAATCCGATCCATTCTCTCAGCCAACTTCATATTATGGGTGGCAACAAGCGCAGAAACCTTAAAATTTTTAACAATCTCCAATAACAACTCCAGAGTATAATTAGCCGTTTCTTCATCCAAGTTTCCGGTTGGCTCGTCGGCTAATAATACAGCCGGTCCATTGGCTAAGGCCCTGGCAATTGCCACTCTTTGTTGCTCTCCTCCAGATAATTCGGATGGTAAATGAAAAATACGATCCTTTAAGCCTACATCAAACAATAATTCTTTTGCTCGACCTTGGGCTATGGGTTTTTCTATGCCTGATATCATTTGCGGTAGTATGATATTCTCCATAGCCGAAAATTCAGGAAGTAGATTATGAAACTGATAAACAAAACCTACGGCGGTCTGCCTTCGTAAGGTACGCTCGTAATCGTTGCAATTAGTGCAATCTTCTCCATTTATATATACACGTCCACTATTTGGACGTTC
>DEBE01000180.1:0-6081 GCA_002348425.1 Alphaproteobacteria bacterium UBA2964
TTGAACCAAATTTAAATAACAGAATTCTACAAGTTAAACGTGGAAAGGTTCTCGGCGGGTCGTCTTCTATAAACGTAATGGCTTACACGCGTGGTCACCCGGGTGACTTCGATCGTTGGGCTCAGAAGGGTGCATTAGGTTGGACACATGCCGATTGTTTGCCTTATTTTAAGCGCTGCGAAAAATGGGAGGAGGGGGAAACCGAACAACGCGGCGGTGGCGGCTTGTTAGGAACCAGTTGGGCAACAACCAAAGACCCATTATTTCCGGCATGGATTGAAGCCGCTAAAGCGGCCGGTTTGCCGGTTACCAAAGATTATAATGGTCTCCAACAAGAGGGGTTTGGTCGCAGCCAGTATACCATCAAGGACGGAAGGCGCTGTTCTACGGCAGTGGCATTTCTCAAGCCTGTAATGCACCGCCAAAATTTGACTGTAATAACCAAGGCTCTCACCAGTAGGCTGATAACCCGGGGAACAAAGGTCATAGGTGTTGAATATTTAAAAGGAGGGAGAACGATACGGGTGGATGCGGGTGAAGAAGTAATACTGTCCGGTGGCGTATTTAATTCACCTCAAGTATTAATGTTATCGGGTATAGGTCCGGCGGATCATTTACAAGATATGGGAATTGAAACGTTGGTAGATCTTCCAGTTGGAAAAAATTTACAAGACCATCAGACTGTATCTATTTCGTTTTCGCGACCGACGAATACTAGTAAGTTTCGCGATGATATGAGGTTCGATAAGGCTGCGATAGGCATGTTACAGTCCTATTTTCTCGGTAAAGGAACTGGTAGCATTGTACCCGGGGGCATGCATGCTTTTATAAAAACTCGGCCTGAGTTAGCGGTGCCAGATATTGAGTTCATGTTTCGTGGTATTCCAGATGATGCAAAAACTTGGTTTCCTGGATTCCGACAACCCTATGAGGATGGTTTTGGCATTAAACCGGCCCTGTTACATCCCGATAGTAGAGGTGAAGTGTTACTGCGATCTAAAAATCCGGCTGATCATGTCCGTATTTTTTTCAATTTTCTATCAGCACCAAACGACCTGCCCACATTACGTGAGGGTTTCAAGATTGGACGCGATGTGGCCTATCAGGCGCCGCTAGATCCATTTCGAGGCGAAGAATTAGAACCAGGGCCCGATGTAAAAACAGATGATGAAATTGATGAATATATCAGAAATAATCTTATCACTGTAGAGCATCCGACTTGTACTTGCCCCATGGGGCAGGGCGTTGAAGCGGTTCTTGATCCTGAGTGCCGCGTTCTGGGTGTTGAAGGGTTGCGTGTGGTGGATGCTTCAGCAATGCCTGATCTCGTTTCAGCACATACTAATGCCTGTGTCGTAATGATGGCTGACAAGGTGTCAGATATTATTCGGGGTCGAAGTCCTCTAAAACAGGAGGAAGCAGCATAAAAATTACAGTCAGATGTTATTCTCTTTGACTTTTACAGCTAAATCCCTATAGTGCGCCGCCATTCCCGAGAATGTTGGTTCAAATTGTAAAATTGCTTTAGCCACGCCGCCGGTGAATCCGGGTCGGACTATCGGGACAAGAAAGTTTATAAAAATAGGAAAGTTAAATATGACCAAACGGGTCCAAGCTAAATACAAAATTAACCGCCGCTTGATGTGTAATCTTTGGGGGCGGCCAAAGTCGCCCTTCAATAAACGAGAGTATAAACCGGGAGAGCACGGACAATCACGTCGCCGCAAGTCTTCAGATTTTGGTACTCAGCTAAACGCTAAGCAGCAGCTTAAAGGTTACTATGGTAATGTAACAGAGAAGCAATTCCGCAGGGTTTACTCTGAGGCAGAACGACGCAAGGGGGACACCTCTGAGAATCTTATAGGATTACTTGAACGTCGGCTTGACGCAGTTATCTATCGGATGAAGTTTGTTCCCACTGTATTTGCGGCACGTCAGTTTATTAACCACGGACATATTAAAGTTAATGGTAAACGTGTTAACATTCCATCCTACAGGGTAAATGAAGGTGATTTAGTCGAAATTAGAGAGAAGTCCCGTCAAATTCCGATGGTTTTGGACGCTATTGAAAGCCCAGAACGTGAAATTCCTGATTATATCGAAGTAGATTACAAGAATATGAAGGGTAGCTTTACCCGAACACCAATGCTAGCGGATGTTCCATACCCAGTGCAAATGGAACCAAATTTGGTAGTGGAGTTTTATTCGCGCTAGGTATTTATTTTTTTAAAACTTTAAAAGCCAGGGCTAGCTCTTGTCGCGATTATATAATTTTTTGAAGAGAAGATAACTGTTTTAATCTATGTTGGGTTAAGCGCATACGAGAATTCGCAGGTCAAGAAATACACTCCTTAGTTTGAGTTCTGACATCAGTCCCCTTTATAGCTTGTAAGGTCAATGATTTCGAGTACATTTCCATCCGGGTCTTCAAAATATGCTCTTGGGCCATTTACCGCACCCCCCTGACGATCTTCCTCAAAATAGAATTTTATGTCGTCTCGTTCCTGTAGTTGTTTTACAGCTAGCTCATATTCTTCGTGCCCAACAATCCAAGCATGGTGTATATCTTGCTCACCAGCCTGATTAATAGCATGCTTTGTTTTTGCTAAAATTACACAGTCGCCTGCTGAGTCCATGAAAACCATGCCACGTTTGTGATTGACCTGTATTGGTTTCATTCCTAAAACATCTTCGTAAAATTTTTGGCTTCGTTCTGTATTGGTCACAGGAATTGTAAAGTGAGCTAGACCCTTGGTTTGTACTAATGCCATAGGATTCTCCTGTTTATCTTTTTGACGTATTATGTCTCTACTTTGCTGTTTCCGTACCTTCTAAATTTACTTCAATTCCATTTGTGTTCATGAACTCTATCAGTTCTCCACTCTCAAACATTTCTCGCACAATATCGCAGCCTCCAACGAATTCACCTTTGACATAAAGTTGTGGAATGGTTGGCCAGTTGCTGTAAGTCTTTATACCTTCGCGAAGTTCGGGGTCCGCTAGAATATCAATACCTTTAAACTGAACACCCATGTGGGTTAATACCTGAACCACAGCGGAGGAAAAGCCGCATTGTGGAAAGACTGGAGTGCCCTTCATGAAAAGAACCACTTCTGTCTCCGAAACGGCCTGTTCTATGCGTTCAAAAACTGGATTGTCATTCATAATTTAAAACCTTTGTTTGTTATGTTAACAAAATTATTCTTTGTTGGGTTCTGAGGTCTGCAGCGCTAATGCGTGTAATTCCCCTCCAACGCGTCCTTGTAAAGCCTGATATATCAATTGGTGTTGCTGTACTCTAGTCTTGCCGACAAAAGCTGAAGAAACAACTGTCGCTGACCAATGATCACCGTCTCCAACCAAATCCTCAAGTTTTATTTCTGCATCAGGCAGAGCTTCTTTTATTAATCGCTCTATTTCCACAGGATCCATGGGCATAATTCAGTCCTCTCTAGAGCTGTTTCTTTTCACTTGAAGAAGGGGTCATATAATTCGGCAACCAGCCTTCGTAAATACCCCTCATTTCCTCTAGGGATATAGGGGGGTGGGATCCAACAGTCAATGCAGTGCCGCCTGTGGTCCCAATTTGATAAGCTGGAATAGACGCTTTGTCTGCACATTCTAGGACCTTGCCTGCAGTTTTTGTAGTGATCAGGTAACGCGCCTGATCCTCACCAAATAACCAAGAAACTGTATTGCTGGATTCACTAAGGATTGATATTTTACAGCCAATGTTTCCAGACAATGCCATTTTTGCAACCGCCACTATCAAACCTCCTCCGGAAATGTCGTGGCAGGCAGTTACAGCGCCCTGATGTATAAGTGATCTAACAAAATTTCCATTTTCCAATTCAGAATCAAGATTAACTGGTGGCGCAGAGCCCCTTTCAAGCCCGGCAATTTCTTTTAGCCAAAGTGTAGCCCCAAGGTGACCTTTAGTAGATCCGATGAGAACAATACTCTCATTTTCTTCTGAAAAACCATTTGTCACCATTTGTGATAGATCATCAATCACTCCGATGGCACCAATAACTGGCGTTGGCAGGATCGCTTTACCGTTGGTTTCATTATAAAGTGAAACATTTCCTGATACGACGGGAAAATCTAGCTTTTCGCAGGCCATCGCCATACCCATAATGCAACTAGAAAATTGTGCCATAATTTCAGGGCGTTCCGGGTTGCCAAAATTGAGGTTATCTGTAACCGCGAGTGGACGGGCTCCTACGGCGGTAAGATTTCTCCATGCCTCAGCCACAGCCTGTTTTCCGCCCTCTTCCGGAGTGGCAAAACAATACCTAGGTGTACAATCGGAAGTCATCGCAACCGCCTTGTTACTGCCGTGAACCCGAACTACTGCCGCATCGCCGCCGGGCCTCTGGACTGTATCTGCCATGACCATGTGATCGTATTGTTCCCATATCCAGCGTTTTGAACAAAGGTTTGGCGATCCAAGAAGGGTTAACAATGCATCATTGATAGGGGTCTCAAGGTCTGGAAGATTTTCCGGAAAAGGCATTGAGCGAGGAGGTGACGAGCAGGGACGATCATATTCCGGCGCCTCAGAAACTAGAGGGGGGACAGGTATATCCGCAACTATGTGGCCATTATCTTTGAGAATTAATCGTTGTTCCTCTATAACTTGACCAATAATTGCGAAATCGAGTTCCCATTTGTCAAAAATCTTTTTGGCGCGTTCTTCTGCGCCAGGATTTAAAACCATGAGCATACGTTCCTGACTCTCAGATAGCATTATTTCGTATGGGGTCATTCCGGTTTCTCTAACGGGAATTCGATCTAGATTCAGTTCTATTCCCACCGCACCTTTAGAGGACATTTCTACAGACGAAGATGTAAGGCCTGCGGCACCCATATCCTGAATGGAAACGATCGCATCAGTTGACATTAGTTCCAGGCAGGCCTCGATAAGAAGTTTTTCAGTAAAGGGATCACCGACCTGAACAGTTGGCCTTTTTTCTTCAGAATCCTCGTTAAACTCGCTAGAAGCCATTGTTGCGCCGTGGATACCATCCCGTCCAGTTTTGGACCCCACATAAACCACGGAGTTACCCACGCCTGAAGCAGTAGAATAAAAAATTTTATCGGTGTCTACCAGACCGACGGTCATTGCATTGACTAAGATATTTCCGTCATAGGAAGAATGAAATTCGCATTCACCGCCAACTGTTGGTACGCCGACGCAATTTCCGTACCCACCGATTCCAGACACAACACCTGATAGAAGGTGGGGTGTCTTGACATTATTTGGTTGTCCAAATCTTAAAGCATTTAAATTGGCTATAGGCCTAGCACCCATAGTAAAAACATCTCGAAGTATCCCCCCGACGCCCGTTGCAGCTCCTTGATATGGTTCAATAAAAGACGGATGATTATGACTTTCCATCTTGAAGATTGCGGCCTTTCCATCGCCAATGTCTACCACGCCTGCATTTTCACCTGGTCCCTGAATAACCCATGGAGCTTTTGTAGGAAGTTCCCTGAGCCAACGCTTGGAAGATTTATATGAGCAATGTTCGGACCACATTACAGAAAAGATGCCTAGCTCAACTAAGTTGGGCTCACGTTCCATAATATTTAGAACGTTTTGGTACTCTTCACGGGTTAGACCATGCTCGGAGACAATTTCAGCAGAAATTTTAGGATTATTGCTCAAAGAAATTATAGCTCCTTAGTCACCGCTTTTGTAAGGAGGGCATCAAACATGCGTTTGCCATCTGTGCCACCCAAGGCAATGTCTGCTAAACGTTCTGGATGGGGCATCATTCCTAAAACATTTCCTTGTCCGTTGATAATACCGGCGATGTTGTTCGCCGAACCGTTGGGGTTAGTGGTCGGGCTTGGTTTGCCCCTGAAGTCACAGTATCTAAAAATTATTAGGTCGGTATCTTCAAGAGCTTTTAAGGTCTTGTTATCTGCATAATAGCTGCCATCGTGATGGGCTATAGGAATACAAATTGTCTCCCCTTTGCAATATTGATCAGTAAAAATAGTGCTCGAGTTTTCGACCCGTAAATATACATCTCGACATACAAATTTTAGACTCGAATTGCGGAGCAGGGCGCC
>DEBE01000180.1:6484-8889 GCA_002348425.1 Alphaproteobacteria bacterium UBA2964
GTACCTTTTTTTGCTTTTGCAACAACTTCACGCATTATTGGGGAGTGGGCGGCCATGCTGCCTGCGCGCAAATAATCGCCGTAAGAAAAACCACCTGGCACAACTATCAGGTCTACGTCGGGCATTTCCGAATCTGTATGCCAAACCATAGCTGGTGTTTTGTTGAAACTAGCCTCCAAAGCAACTTGTACGTCACGATCGCAATTTGAGCCGGGAAAAACAATAATCGCTGACTTCATGCGTCCAAGTCTATTTGGTAATCTTCAATGACAGTATTAGCAAAAAGTTTACGGCACATTTCCTCCACAGAGGACTGTGCTTTAGTTGGGTCGTCCTCAGCGATATCTATCTCGATATACTTTCCCTGTCGAACTTCATTTATCCCGGAAAATCCCATAGAGCCAAGAGCATTTGAAATTGCTTTGCCCTGAGGGTCGAGTACGCCGTTCTTCAGAGTTATATGCACGCGAACCTTCACAACAGAACCCTATATGATCTACGTAATCCCCAACTTTCAATCTATAGCAAGTTTGAAGATTCCCAACAATGGTAAGGTGTCAAGCAAGGTCATAAATTGAAAGACGTAAATTTTGTTTGTTTAGAGGATCGATCAAGAAAAAGCCATTTCTTGCGTGGTTTATAAACTTCGGCGGTTTCCAGCGCTATCAAAGTGCTTGAAATTGTTCCAAATCCTTGCTTCACATCTATTAACATTGCTTCACCGGATCCAGTTCCGGGCGCAAAGTCTTTACAATTTAGGATTTTTTTCCAGCTGGTCCATTCACAAGTTTCCGGGTTAGGGGTCTTTGCAACTCTTAACTTTGGCAAAAAATATTCAGTTCGCGCCGAGGCACTTGAATTTAGATCCCATGCTGTGAGCATTGAAAATCCAATTGGAATTTCAAATGTTTCAACCCTTTCGATCCCAAACCCGGTGTTGCGAATCCACCATGCATCGCGATTGTCAGCAATGAATAAATTAAAACTGCGATAAGCAGAAGGGTTTATATCCGAGATGGCTTTAACTGCATCAACTGCATCACCATGGTCTAGGGCTTCAAGAACAAGTTCACCCCTGCTTCGAAAATTTTTCTTTGGTCCCAGTGTTCCCTTGCGATTTAATATTCCTGCGACTACTCCTTCGTCATTTACTCCAAGCCATGAGCCTCCCGCCAATTCATCGAGGCCTGCAAACACGTTTTCTCTGTCGGGCCAATGGCGTGCGGGTGGTAACCATTTTCGGTCAGACATTTCATCCCGGTTGCTCCCCAGTATCAAGGGCCATTTGTGATCGGGTCGGCGGAGAAAAAGGACGGTGCACATTTCAACAGCGTTATGGACGGATTGTAGTTCTCAAGCAAGTACCAAAATGTTGAGTATACCCTATGGCTTTCTAATTAGGCCTTTAAAAGATGTTTTTAGAGATTTTTATCGACGAAAATAAAAATAATTAACAAAATATCACGACGCAAATTTGGTGCTCATCCAATACCGTTGATTGTACATTATATATCCCATGGTTTAAGACTAGAAACTTCTTGGCCTGCGATTTTACCAGTAATCAGGCACTCAGAAAGATTGGCACCAGATAAATACAAAAATCCAAATGCGCTGCCACATTCTCCCGCGGCATACAACCGTGGAATGGCTTCATCGTATACATTCATTACTTGCTGTTTAGCATTATGAACGGGCCCACCCTGAGTATTAGAAACCACAGGCCACACCTCCCCTACGTAGTAAGGCGGGGTGTCGATTCTTACCATAGTTCCCGGAGGGCGCCCGAAATCAACGTCTTTTCCCGCATCACACTCACCATTCCATCGACTAAGGGTTTTCCGCAGCACCTCTTGATCCGTTTGGGTAATGGCGGAAAGCTCTTCTATAGAGTTGGCCTGCTTGATAATACCCATTTCAACTTCTTGGAGGTTGTCTTCACTCCATGAGAACCCTAGACCCGGCTGGTTATATGTTGGTGCTCCGATTTGGTACATTTCACGACCATTTTCATCGAAAATGAAATGGGACGGAATTCGAGGGAAAGTCTGGGTGGAAGTATCATAAAATTCCATTGCCCGGTGTGAGGTATCTTGAGTATATGGAGTACATTCGTTCATGTAACGTTTTCCATGTTGATCTACCAGTATCCAGCACATGGGCACGTCCGCTTTGTCTTCCTCGCCAGGGAACCAATCGGGCAGGCGTTTTACCCTGATTGCAACCGGGTAGTCGGGATCAGGGTGTTTAAAGCCATAGCAGCCGTGATAATGCCACATATGCCACAAGCTAGCCCCGAGGTCCTGGGCCATACGAATGCCATCTCCCGTATTCATTGTAGAAGTGGCGGTCAATACCGGCGATTTTTCCCAATGTTGTTTTTTCATTTCCTCGTTTGCTTCAAAACC
>DEBE01000037.1:0-649 GCA_002348425.1 Alphaproteobacteria bacterium UBA2964
GTTGAGGCCGGTTGGTTAGGGCGAAAAACAGGAAAAGGGTTCTATGACTATAGTGGGGATGAACCTATTCCTACTAGGTAGTGTGCTTTTAAAGGAAAATATTTTGTAGAAACTTTTTTATTGCATTTATATAAAATATAATATAAATTAATCAAAAATATTTTTAATCCTTTAGAAAGAAGGGTGTGTGATGACCAAAAAGGTTGCAGATAAAGCATTTGAGTTGCTGGCAAAAGCAGTCTCAGATTTAGAGGGTAATGAAAAAAAAGTCGCTGACGCGCTAATTGCCGAGTTAAGAGTTAACTCCTTGGTCCTCGGGACCAGTCCAATCCAAGCAATTGCAAGCAAACCCCTTGAAAATACGCCATACTCGTTGTCGTTAGAGGCTCTCGAACGCGGTAATAACTCGCTACACTAAACGAAATAAGTGTTTGATCACCTAATTTCGTAGGTAAAAATTAACCAGCTCTACTGCGGATGGCGTGTCCCACTTGGCAGTACCCACCAGTTTGCCAACGACTTTTCCGGTGGGACTAATGAGAAGTGTTGTCGGAATGCCGGTTAGACCTAATTCACGCATTAGGGATGCTTTCGGATCGCTTCCCGACTTAAGTGATGCTAGTCCTAATCTCTTCAAAAAGGGTTGAAA
>DEBE01000037.1:1056-1742 GCA_002348425.1 Alphaproteobacteria bacterium UBA2964
ATTTTAGATTCAAGTTTTGCAAGAGAAGGTAATTCACTAATACAAGGAGCGCACCAAGTCGCCCAAAAATTTAAAAGGGTCCAGTTGTTTTTAAACTCATGAAGAGTAACTTCTTTACCACTCGGATCGATGAAAGGAGTTGAAGGGCTCTCGATGGATGGGTTATTTTCTGTGAACTTGTTCATATCTCCAGATTTTGGTGGCTTTGCATGGGCAACCTCCGCTACTACTATGAGTGTGAGCAAGAGAACTATTAGTCTGTGAGCTAATGTTAAGAAAAAATTTTGAACCCGCATCAGAAAGCCCCCTGAAATGGAAAAAAAGACTAAAGATATAGATAGAAAAAATAAAGAAAAAGGTAAGTCTCAGGTAAGTTCTGTGTGGGGTGGTCGATTTACTGGTGTCCCCTCTGACATTATGGAAAAAATAAATCCTTCAATAGACTTCGATAAACGGTTTTTCGTTCAAGATATAGAGGGCTCGAGAGTTCATGCAGAGATGCTTGGAAAGCAAAAAATTATTTCAGCAAAAGAGAGCGAAGAAATAATTGAAGGTCTTAACCAGATTGAAAAAGAAATACACGAAGGCAACTTTCAGTTTAGGAGAGACTTAGAAGATATACACATGAATGTCGAGGCGCGATTAACTACTTTAATAGGAGAAACTGGGGGTAGATTACACACGGC
>DEBE01000037.1:1999-5002 GCA_002348425.1 Alphaproteobacteria bacterium UBA2964
CAGTTTAGGAGAGACTTAGAAGATATACACATGAATGTCGAGGCGCGATTAACTACTTTAATAGGAGAAACTGGGGGTAGATTACACACGGCACGGTCTAGGAATGATCAGGTTGCAACCGACTTTAGAATGTGGGTCAGGGACAAGATAGATGATTTGATGGAGGCACTAAGCCTACTACAAAAAGCTTTAATCAACAAAGCAGATGAGAATAGTGACGTAGTCATGCCAGGTTTCACACATCTTCAAGTGGCGCAGCCTGTAACTTTTGGCCATCACTTGCTAGCCTATGTTGAGATGTTCGGTAGGGATCGGGGACGCTTTGCAGACTGTAGGAGCAGGTTGAATGAGTGTCCTTTAGGATCTGCTGCGTTAGCAGGCACTTCTTTTGAAATTGATCGCGATTTTACGGCTCATAAACTGGGTTTTGATCGGCCAACAGCAAATTCTTTAGACGCAGTATCCGATAGGGACTTTGCATTAGAATTTCTATCAGCTGCATCAATTTGCATCGTTCATTTATCGCGTTTTTCTGAAGAAATTATTAATTGGAATAGTGCTCAGTTTGATTTTATCAGTTTGTCCGACGCATTCACTACTGGTAGCTCTATAATGCCGCAAAAGCGTAATCCGGATGCGGCAGAGCTAGTAAGAGGAAAAACTGGAAGGGTCGTCGGCGCACTAAATTCACTGCTCGTGATGATGAAGGGACTACCTCTTGCTTTCTTTAAGGATATGCAGGAAGACAAGGAGCCCTTATTTGATGCAGCAGACACATTAGAGGTGTGTATTTATGCATGCATTGGGATAGTTGAGGATATGAAACCAAATGTAGAAAATATGCTTGCGGCATCTGATCAAGGGTTTTCGACAGCTACCGATCTAGCAGATTGGTTGGTTCGCGTACTAGGACTCCCATTTCGTAGAGCACATCATATTACGGGTGAGATTGTTAAACTGGCAGAGCAAAAAAAATGTAGGTTGGTTGATTTAAATATAGAAGATCTCCAAGATATCGAGTCGTCCATAAATGAAGATGTGTTCGACGTATTGGATCCCGTGAAATCTATTTCTAGTCGCGTCAGTTTTGGAGGAACCGCACCAGTCAACGTAGCTAAGGCAGTTACCAAGGCACGGAAACGATTTCTTTAGCTGTAAGGATGTTTTAATGAAAAGAAAATGTGCCAGTTTTTGTTTTATCTGGTTAACAATACTATCTTTTTCCTTTCTTTCACTTGGCAGTTGTGGAAAAAGAGGGGCACCTAAGCCATTGGGTTCAAACGAAAGTTATAACTTTAAAAAATATCCAACGCATTAATTTAAATAAGTTTGGGAAAATTGAGTGATTAACTATAAAAACGGGAACTTAACTGTTGAAAGTGTTGACGTTAGCAAAATAGTGAGCGAAGTCGGAACGCCGTTCTACTGTTACTCGTATAATAAAATATTGGATCAGTACAGGGGGCTTGCTGCTGCGTTATCACCATCGAAAATTTCAATTTATTTTGCGGTTAAGGCTAACTCTAATTTAAGCATAATTAAAACACTAGCAAAAGAAGGTGCTGGCGCCGACGTGGTCTCGCTGGGTGAGTTTAAAAGGTGCTTGCTGGCCGGTGTTGACCCCAAAAAAATTGTTTTTTCTGGCGTCGGGAAGACAACAGAGGAGATAGTAGAGGCGTTAAATAACGATATATTCCAAATAAATGTAGAGTCAGAGGCGGAGTTAATAAATATCAATGAGATAGCAAAGTCTCTTGGGAAAGTTGCTACGATAGGCCTTAGGGTGAACCCTGATGTGGATGCCAAAACCCACGAGAAAATAACGACAGGTAAGAAGGAAAACAAGTTTGGGATTGATTTGAAGGATGCGCCAATATTTTTTTCTAAAGCATCCACCCTTTCTAATGTATCCATGAAAAGTTTGGCAGTTCATATAGGGTCTCAACTTTTAGAACTTTCTCCATATAAGTCGGCGTATGAAAAAATAGCGGAAATGACACGGTATCTTAGATCAACAGGTCATGAAATTTCGCATTTGGATTTGGGTGGGGGCTTGGGTATTCCTTATTCAGATGAAAGCCTTGCCGATTTGAATGCTTATAACCAAATCATCTTGGAGACGGTAGGGGATTTGGATTGCAAGTTGAGTATTGAACCAGGTCGATATTTAGTTGGTGAAGCAGGAATACTGATTACTCGGGTGATTTATATCAAACAAGGTGAACAGAAGAAGTTTGTGATAGTGGACGGCGCAATGAATGATCTCATTCGACCCACACTCTATGATGGCTTTCATGCTATTGTACCAGTAACGGAAAAAAATCTATCTTCTCAAAAAAGCTTATGTGACGTGGTGGGGCCTATTTGTGAGAGTGGTGATTATTTTGCGAAAGATCGAATGTTGCCTGAGGTTAGCCAAAATGACCTTCTGGCTATAACGTGTTCGGGAGCTTACGGCGCTGTAATGGCGTCTAATTATAACAGTCGACCATTAATTCCAGAAGTTTTGGTTAGTAATGACGTGTTTTCTGTCATAAGAGAACGTCAGGCTTTTGAAAAAATAATACAAGATGAAAAACTCGCTGCTTGGCTACAGTAATATTTAGGCCCCGCGAATAAGTAAAAAATTGAAGAGAATAACTGTAAATCGCAATTCATCTTCCTCTTTTTGTGC
Source organism: Alphaproteobacteria bacterium UBA2964 (assembly GCA_002348425.1). Next base: position 4,674 of record DEBE01000037.1, read on the forward strand.
TGAAATTGTTCTCATCAGTAACCAGAGTCGCCGCCGCGGTCCTGATCTGAAAACGTGACTAGTAATTTTACAGTGTTCTCATCTGGAAACGGCTTTTGGAATTCAAATTTTATGGTTTCATCGGGTAAAAGTGTCTTTGCCTCTGGAGTGAAGAACTCAGTTTGCAATTCGCGTCCTGTTGCGTCTATTTCTGTCCCTTGAATTATTGGAACTGCTTGCACCATTTCTGTCGGATTATAGATCTCTCCTTGGACAAGCAAAATTTCCATAAATTGTTCATTGTTTCTCCAAGCACCAATATTTTTTAAAACAAGATTTTCTCCCTTAAC
>DEBE01000252.1 GCA_002348425.1 Alphaproteobacteria bacterium UBA2964
CTCTGGGATAAATTAACGAATAAAGCAAAAACACATGCATGTAAGAAAGCCCTACTTTACAATTTTGCTGACCCTAGTTTTGAGTAATCTAGGTAAAGCACAAGTTTTCCAATACGAATCTGTCACAGATGAACTTTTACAAAACCCGCCTAACGAAGAATGGTTAAGTTGGCGAGGCACACCCAGAAGCTGGGGTTATAGTCCCCTAAATCAAATTAATACTGAAAATGTCGATGAACTCCAGTTAGTTTGGTCATGGGCATTAGATGATACTGGCTCAGCGCAAGCGGCACCCCTCGTGCATGATGGCGTCATGTTCATTCCAGCCCCTCGCGGTGTGATTCAAGCACTGGACGCTAGTACAGGGGATCTAATTTGGGAGTATAGGCCCGGAATAACACCTTCCATTGACGGTTCCGACCGGGAAATTACTGCTGAGGAATTAGGAGACGCGGCTCTGCCAGCAGAGGCGTATGCCGGAGTTGGGCGCGGTGTGCAAAAAAACATAGCTATCTATGGCGACATGGTTTATGCGGCTACTGAAAATGCAAGTGTACGAGCAGTAGATGCTCGCACTGGATTGTTGGTTTGGGAATCACAAACCGCCGACCCGTCTCTTGGTTATTTCTATACAGCAGGTCCGATTGTGGCAAATGGCGTTCTTGTGACCGGAATCACAGGCTGTGAGCGTTACAAAGATGATGTTTGTTTTTATACGGGGCATGACCCTTTATCCGGCGAAGAACTTTGGCGATTTTCAACCGTCGCGGCACCGGGGACTCCTGGAGGAGAAACTTGGGGAGACTTGCCTCTTCGATTTCGTGCCGGCGGTGATTCATGGCAATCTGGTAGTTATGACCCGGTATTAAATCTGGTTTACATGGGCACCTCTCAGGCTAAACCATGGGCAAGAGCTGTTCGAGGAACAGATGGTGATGCTTTATACACAAACTCCACGATCGCACTAAATCCAAATTCTGGAGAGATGGCTTGGTACTATCAGCACTTACCCGGAGAGACTCATGACATGGATGAGACTTTTGAGTCAGTTCTTGTCGACGTGGAAGGGCAGGATTCTATTTTTAAGATGGGCAAACTAGCAATCTTATGGCAATTAGATAGGCAGTCCGGCAACATCATCAAGGCAACCGATGTTGGCTACCAGAATATTCTCGACGTTAATCCAGTTAGTGGCGTTGTCAGCTATAGGGACGGGATGATACCCAGAATTGGGCAACAGATAGACATGTGCCCAAGCACCTCAGGATTTAAAAGCTGGCGAGCGATGGCCTATTCACCTCAGACTGAAGCCATGTATATTCCTATAACTCTGAATTGCGAACTCGCAACCTTCGGACCCACCGAGCAGATTCTTGGTGGAGGCGGCACGGGGCCAGTCAGACGTATTAACTACCCTCACCATGACGCAAATGAAAATCTAGGCGAACTTCTCGTCATGAATATTCCTGAAGGTGACATCAAATGGCGTTATCGACAAAGGGCCCCAATAAATACGGCTGCTCTAACTACCGGTGGCGGGCTAGTCTTTGTTGGTGACTGGAACAGATACTATTATGCTCTTGATGCTGAAACGGGAGAAAAACTCTGGCAGACTAGAATCACCACTTCAGCCCAAGGTTTTCCTATGTCTTACGAGGTAGATGGAATCCAATATATAGCTATGCCAGCAGGTGTCGGCGGCGCCAGCTGGTCAAGCATGTTGCCACGAGACCTTGCTCCAGAATTGAATAGACCACTCAGCGGAAATTCAATACATGTTTTTGCTCTCCCCAAGAATTAGTAAAGCACTCAAGTATTCGTTGTTAGAGTCAATCCTTATGAGCTCGCGGTAGGGAAGAGTTCTTCGAAAATGGGTAAACTGAAAGTAAAAACCGTACTACCTTTTATTTGCTTTCCGTTACTTTCCTATATTACCTTTTTTGTGTGGGCTCGGTCTCTTCCTGGGATATCAGCTGATAGTTCCGTTGCCCTACAATATGCCTTCATTTATGCGACAACTATTGCTTGTAATAACCCATCCTTTTGGGGAATATTGTTTTCCCTCAGTATTTTGATTGCAATCATTTCGGCTATAAAAAAATTAGCAACTACTTACCTTTTGTTAAATATCACGTTATTCACGATCTTTTGTCTTCCAATTTTCCTTGCAATAACTGGCAATGCGAGATTCTGTATTTCATTCTTCAATTAAACGCTTGTTTGATTGATTGATTGAGACGCCTTAACCAGCACTGGGAAAATTTTAGACTACTCTTCAATAAATAAACTTACTAAATCTAGCTAACTGTTTGAAAAGATACGCTTGGCAGTCAAGGTTTTTAATTGCTAAAGTATGAACCTCAAAGAAAAAAACAAATGGTGATATCATGAAAAAACTACGATGCTTACTAAGCAACATTTTCATTATTTGGTTGACCAGTTGGAGCACATATGCCCAGCAAGCAGACGTATCTTCCTGGGCTGCAACGGTTCAAAACGATTTTCGAGTCATACCCAATATTACCTACCACCAAGCCAATGGAATGGAACTTAAAATAGACGTTTATCAACCTCGTAACCAAACCGCTCCGGCACCAACATTTATCTATTACCACGGAGGAGGATGGGTAGCGGGATCCAAAGAAGTTAATATACTTCGTTTGATACCGTATCTTGAGAAGGGCTGGGCAGCGGTGAATGTTCAGTATCGGTTGGGTAACGTCTCATTGGCTCCCGCCGCTGTTGAAGACAGCCTTTGCGCCCTTCGATGGATAGCGAGAAACGCAGACCAATACGGGTTTGATACAGATCGGCTTGTTGTATCTGGAAATTCTGCAGGGGGACACCTGGCTCTAACAACGGGAATGATTCCTGCGGAGGCAGAACTCGACAGGCAGTGTCTTGGAGATGAAACACCGAAGGTTGCGGCTATCGTTAATTGGTATGGAATCACCGATGTAAATGATCTTCTTGATGGTGAAAATCAGAGAGGTTATGCCGTTCGCTGGCTAGGGTCGCAACCTAATAGAGATGAAATCGCAGATCGGGTATCACCAATGAATTATATTCGAGAAGACCTTCCTCCCATTATTTCCATTCATGGAGATGCAGACCCTGTAGTACCATACGATCACGCTGTGCGTTTGCACCAAAATTTAACTCAGGCTGAGGTTACCAATGAGCTAATTACCGTGCCCAGTGGGTTGCATGGGGGCTTTCCTGCTCAAGAGCAGATTCGCATTTATAGTTCAATTTTTTCATTCCTAGATTCAAACGTAAATTAGGAGAGAAAGATGAGCAAAAAGTTCATATACATTTTCTGCGTTTTGACAACAACTGTTTTGATAAGTTGCGAGCAGAAAGGCACAATCACTAGCTCGGTAGACGCTGATCCGGAGTGGCGTCATCATGGTGGGGACCATTCTTCATCAAAATATGCTCCGTTCAATCAAATTAATAGCGGAAATTTTGACCAGCTCGAAGTTGCCTGGCGCTGGCAGTCGGCGGACTTAAGAGTTCCGCCCGATCAACTCTACCCGACGGGTGATTATCGGGCAACACCTCTTTATGTCAACGGAGTTATCTACACGACGACAAATCACAGCCAAATTGCAGCTCTAGATCCGATTACCGGTAACGAATTATGGGTTTTTGATCCGGAGAGTTATAAATTTGGGCCACCAAATTTTTCGCCAATACAAACAAGAGGTATTGAATATTGGACCGACGGAGAGGTCGAGCGAATTTTTGTAGCTACCCCAGGGAAACAACTTGTTTCAATAGACATTCAAACAGGAAGACCAGACCCTAATTTTGGTGAGAATGGCTTTGTGGACCTCAAGCAAAACCTTGGTCGCCTTGAATTTGAAATGAACAACATAACGCACGGAGCGCCACCGATCGCAGTGGGAAATTCGCTCATCGTTGGGTCAAAGATTTATGACTACAGCATGAATAACCGCAGTCCACCCGGACACGTAAGGGCCTACGATACGCGTACTGGTGAATTTAAGTGGCGCTTTAATACGATTCCGCAACCTGGTGAAGAATTTAATGAAACTTGGGAAAATGGTTCCTGGGCCGTCGCAGGCAATACCAATGTCTGGACATACATGGCT
>DEBE01000115.1:0-4312 GCA_002348425.1 Alphaproteobacteria bacterium UBA2964
TTTCCGATGCTGGTTTAAAACAATTTCGGATCGCCGAAACAGAAAAATATGCTCATGTTAAATTTTTCTTTAATGGCGGAAATGAAACACCCTATCCTGGTGAGGAAAGATTACTAATACCGTCTCCAAAAGTTGAGACATATGATCTACAACCTGAAATGGCAGCTCCAGAGGTCACAGATTGTCTATTGAAAGCTGTTACGTCTGGTAAATATGATTTCATATTTGTAAACTTTGCCAATCCTGACATGGTCGGACACACAGGAGTATTATCAGCCGCAATAAAGGCAATCGAGACCGTCGACACTTGTATAGGCCGCCTAGAAATGGCTGCCTTAGAGGTAGATGCCACATTGCTTATAACTGCTGACCATGGAAACGCTGAAACCATGACAGATCCAGATTCCGGGAAACCTTTTACATCACATACCACAAACAAGGTGCCTTTGATTTTGGTAAATGCATCGAGCGATATTATCAACCTTAAAGATGGGAAGCTCGCTGACGTAGCCCCAACATTATTAGAGCTAATAGGTTTGTCGAAGCCGAGCGAAATGACAGGACAATCTCTTTTGGACACAACCGAGTGTATGAAAAACCAAAGAACTTCAAATCCCTTCACGGCAAATGGCTAAAATAGCCCTCTTTATTTTTTTTATCTCTATAACATTTGGAATACCGTTTCCAACACCTTTACATGCAGACAAGACCCGGCTTCTCGGCGATGTAGAAAAACATTTAGAAAAGACAAGGAATAAATCTATACTACTAAATAAAACAGTTAAAAAATTAAATAAGGAATTGGGTAATCTTCGAATTAGATCTATTTTAGCAGCAAAAAAAGAGCGTCAACATGCCGTGAAATTGGTTAATTATGAAAAAAATATTGAACACCTTAATAGAATTGTAATTGTAAAAAACAAGTTTCTAATTTCTAAAAAGAAACAATTTAATAATTTAATCGGCTTCATTCAGAGAGTTGCCCTGCAACCACCCATTGCTCTCTTATTATCACCTTCGACACCCTCTGATACGGTAAGAAGCGCACTTTTAATCCGCTCTATCCTGCCGGATGTGGAAAAGCACTCTCAGGATTTAAAGGTTGAAATTGACTCTTTGTTAGAAACCCGCTCGGCAATTATCAAAGCCAAAAACAATATAAAACTCCAAAAAAAGCGATTGGAGCAGCAACGCCTTAATATAAAGAAATTAACATCGCAAAAAATTAAAATAATGCAAATTAACCAAAACAAGCATGAACTTTTAATAAAAAAGATCGGAAACCTCAGCAATGAGGCAAAAAACTTGAGACAACTTCTAGTAGGCCTTGGAGCGAATAAAAAAAAGGCCTCAAACAAAAATATCTTTAGAACTAATAAAGCAAAGGGAAACGAAAAAGTGCACTGGTCTGGAGAAGATAGCTCGGGCCGGAAATTAACTGATTCATATCATTTGGGCCTACCGGTGATAGGAACTTTTGAGGTTACCTATGGCAAAACGAATTCGAATAACGGACATTTACGGGGACTTTCCATCAAAACAAAACCCGGGACAACTGTAATTTCTCCACGAAAGGGGCGAGTTGTTTTCGCAGGACCGTTTAAAGGGTTAGAGAAACTTCTTATTCTAGAGGTTAGAAACAACATTCATATATTATTGGTTGGATTAGAAAGTATATATATCCCAGTTGGACAGAAGGTTTTAAAAGGGGAACCTATAGGAAAAGTTTCCTCAACCGATATGAATGATAAAATTCTATACCTTGAATTACGTAAAAACGGAGAGCCCATAAACCCCCTGCCATGGCTTACAGCAGGAAACTACAGGAAACGCGGATAATGATTATAAGAATTCTCGCGGCTGCGGCCGTATTGATGATTGTCTTTGGTACAATTGGCAGTAAAGCACAAAAAAATAGTTCTGATACCTATCGACAACTCGAACTATTTGGAGACGTTTTTGACCGCGTTCGAGCTGATTACGTTGAAAAAATCAGCGATGAAAAATTAATTGAATCCGCTATTAACGGGATGCTCACGTCTCTTGACCCACATTCTGGTTACATGTCTCCAAAAACCTATAAAGATATGAAGGTTCAGACTAAGGGAGAATTTGGTGGTTTGGGTATTGAAGTCACGATGGAGAATGGATTTGTAAAAGTAGTTTCTCCCATCGACGATACACCGGCTTTTCGTGCCGGACTGCAATCAGGTGACTACATTACACATCTCGACAGTACGTCAGTGCAGGGCATAACCCTGAGTGAAGCAGTAGAAAAAATGCGGGGGCCGGTTAAATCAAAAATTAAACTAACGGTTCGTCGAAAAGGCCTAGAACCATTTGATATCACAATAATACGGGCAATTATCAAGGTGCGGTCAGCAAGATGGCGTATAGAGAATAACATTGGCTATCTGCGCTTGACTTCATTTACAGAACAATCAAGTACCGGGATTGAAAATGGTATGAGAAAAATAAAAGGTAAGTTGGGACAAAAACTGCGGGGCATCATCCTTGACTTGAGGAACAACCCCGGAGGTCTTTTGAACCAAGCAATAAAAGTATCGGATGCATTCCTCGATCGGGGGGAAATAGTCTCAACTCGTTCACGCCGTGCTAAAGATGCGCAACGCTTTAATGCAACCAGAGGAGATCTAGCCAACAAACTACCCATGGTTGTTCTAATTAATGGGGGTTCAGCTTCAGCTTCTGAGATAGTGGCTGGCGCACTTCAGGACCATCGCCGTGCTGTAATTTTGGGAACACAAAGTTTTGGTAAGGGGTCGGTCCAGACTATTATTCCTCTCACCGGGCATGGAGCTATGCGTCTTACCACTGCGCAATACTATACGCCATCTGGCCGATCTATACAGGCTAAAGGTATAACCCCTGACATTGTGATTAAACAAGCACGAGTTGAGACCATTGATCAAGAAAATCGTCGCCGGGAAGCCGATTTGAAAGGAGCACTTAAAAACCCTGATAGCAACAAAAACAATAGGGTAAATAAAAAAGAAACCGATCAAATCAAAAAAATAGCAAGCAATAGACAGAATACAAAATTTGACTATCAGCTTGAGAGAGCATTTGATCTGATTCGCGGAATTTCTTTATATAAAATCCGCATTCAAAATTAATGTCAATTTTCTCTAATTTCTAAAAATATTATGAGCTCACCTTCAGACTACCGGCCTTGTGCTGCAATGCTGCTTTTTAATCCTGCCGGTAAAGTACTAATGGCCGACAGAAATGATTGTAACGACCCAGCGTGGCAACTTCCTCAGGGCGGTGTCGAATCGGGCGAGTCCATAGAGGAAAGTGTGTTTCGCGAGCTAGAGGAAGAGATAGGGACCTCTGCTGCTAAAATTATCTCAATTGCTGACGAAAAAATATGTTATGACTGGCCCAAAACAATCAAGTGGAAGGGGCAAGAGAATTGGTTAGGGCAATGTGTCACATTGGTTGCACTTATATTTCTAGGTGACGATAAAGAAATAAATGTACATACACATTCTCCAGAATTTCGGGATTGGAAGTGGGTGCCTCTGGAGACCATCCCCGAGTTGATTATACCTTTTAAAAAACCGCTATATGATTATGCCGTTGAAAGGTTTACCGAAATTCGTGACACTTACCTTCTATCAGAAAACAATCCGTCTTAGAGCCAAATTGCATTCCCGAGGGCGTTTATCATTATTTTTTGATGAGAAAATAAAGACAAACTGAGACTTTTCCAATCATTATTTACGGGTTTTACAAATTACTTGCCATAAAATTTTATCACGTCGAAGTTAAATTATTCGATATGATCAAACACAGCCAACAATTCTTCAGATTGCTTTAGTAATGATTTAGTATTCTCCAATTGATCTTCGGAGGCTTCATTTACCACTTTTTTTGCCTCTTCAACTCGAAGAATAAGATCGCTACGTTGAACTTTACTGAGCTCAATTGCTTCATCGGCTAGCACCGTGCATCGTTTAGATGTAACCTCAGCAAACCCGCCAGTAACGAATATTCTCTCGTTAACACTATCATTTTCGTATATCGAAATGACGCCTGTCCGCAATGAAGATATAAAGGGTGCATGACCAGGAAGCACACCAAAATCGCCCTCGGCCCCTGGCACTACTACAAGTTCAACATTTGAAGAAAACACTAAGTTTTCCGGAATAACGAGCTCAAATTCGACGGTATTGGCCATCGTCACTATATCTCTTTTTTTAAAAACAATATACTAAGCCGCTTCAGCAGCCAATTTTTTAGCCTTCTCGACAGCATCGTCTATTGTTCCAACCATATAAAATGCTGC
>DEBE01000115.1:4633-13313 GCA_002348425.1 Alphaproteobacteria bacterium UBA2964
AACCATATAAAATGCTGCCTCAGGAAGATCATCATAATCTCCTGCAACAAGTCCTTTAAATCCTTTAATTGTATCCTCTAGGCCAACTAAGACACCGGGAAAACCGGTAAAAATTTCTGCCACATGAAATGGTTGGGACAAAAATCGTTGGATTTTTCTTGCTCTCGCAACAACGAGTTTATCTTCTTCAGATAACTCGTCCATCCCTAGAATGGCAATGATATCTTGGAGACTTTTATATCTTTGCAAAACCTCCTGCACACTCCGTGCTACCTCATAATGCTCGTCCCCAAGAATACGGGGATCCAGAATACGCGATGTGGAATCTAGAGGATCCACCGCCGGATAGATGCCAAGTTCTGCAATTTGACGTGACAATACCGTCGTTGCATCTAGATGGGCGAACGACGTAGCAGGGGCTGGATCTGTAAGGTCATCTGCCGGCACATAGATTGCTTGTACAGAGGTTATAGAGCCCTTGTTTGTCGTAGTAATGCGTTCTTGCATTGATCCCATATCTGTAGCTAATGTTGGCTGATAACCAACGGCAGAGGGAATACGACCCAAAAGGGCAGAAACTTCAGATCCAGCTTGAGTAAACCGAAAAATATTATCAACAAACAGCAAAACATCTTGACCTTCAGCATCGCGAAAATATTCAGCCAATGTAAGTCCGGTAAGAGCGACCCGAGCCCGAGCGCCTGGTGGTTCATTCATTTGGCCGTACACCAAGGCCGCTTTGGAATCCCCCTCTAAATTTATGACCCCAGATTCCATCATTTCGTGATAAAGGTCATTGCCTTCACGAGTTCTTTCACCCACACCCGCAAATACAGAATATCCGCCATGTGCCTTAGCAATGTTATTAATTAATTCCATTATAATTACGGTTTTACCCACGCCGGCTCCACCGAAAAGCCCTACTTTTCCTCCCCGAGAATAAGGTGCCAGTAAGTCTACAACCTTAATTCCTGTCACTAATATCTCGGTTTCTGTCGATTGCTCTACAAATTCAGGAGCATCTCTATGGATTGGCAGGCGTTCTTTGGTTTTGATTTCCCCCCTCTCATCCACGGGCTCACCAACAACGTTTAGTATGCGGCCAAGGGTCTCTGGACCAACGGGAACAGTTATAGGACTCCCGGTGTCTACAACCTCTTTACCTCTTACCAGACCTTCTGTTGCGTCCATTGCAATGGTGCGGACCGTGGATTCACCCAAATGTTGTGCAACTTCAAGAACAAGCGTTTCCTCACCCATTTGACAGTGAAGGGCATTAAGAATTTCGGGCAACTCCCCTTCAAATTGTACATCTACCACCGCACCTAATATTTGGGTAACTTTTCCTACGCTGTTAGAAATTTCAGCCATTATTCTTCCTCATTTCCTCTATAACGCCTCTGCGCCAGATATAATTTCAATTAATTCCTTTGTAATGAAAGCTTGACGAGTTCTGTTGTATGTAATCGTCAAATCATCAATCATTTCCCCCGCATTACGGGTTGCATTGTCCATGGCTGTCATTCTAGCACCCTGCTCTGATGCAGCATTTTCTAGCAATGCGCGAAATAGTTGTACTGACAAATTACGGGGCAACAAATCCTCCAAAATTTCTTGCTCGTCCGGCTCAAACTCATAAATAGCTCTCTGCTCCCCACTTTTTAGAGTTACAGAGGAATGATCGTCATCCAAGTCTCCTGACATATCATCGTCATTAGCCCGGAAAGGTATTAACTGTTGTGGAGTGACTACTTGAGTTATTGCTGATTGAAAACGATTATAAACAATGGTGCAGACGTCAAATTCTTTCGCTTCAAACATCTCATAAATACGATTACCGACCATTTTTGCATCGACAAATGACAGTGATTTTCGTCCAACCTCCTCAAAGGTATTCAAAATCAATTCCGGATAGTTCCGGCGTAAAATATCACGCCCCTTCCTACCTATACAAATAATTTTGATTTCTTTCCCATCATCTAAAAGACGCTTGATAATTTGGGTCGCTCCACGAACAATAGAGGAGTTAAACCCTCCACAAAGTCCGCGATCAGAAGTCATCACAACTAAAAGATGAATATCATTTTTTCCATTTCCAACGAGAAGCTGCGGTCCACCCGCGCCACCAGCCAACCCCGCAGAAAGCGAACCTAACATACGATCCATTTTTTCAGAATACGGCCGAGCTGCTTCTGCTTGTTCTTGGGCACGACGTAATTTTGCCGCTGCAACCATTTTCATAGCAGAGGTTATTTTTTGCGTCGACTTGACGCTGTCGATTCTTACCCGCAGGTCTTTGAGGTTAGGCATTGCCTTCCAAAACCCCTGTTCCTATGTATTCAATGGTCATTACTTAATTGGCTATAAACGAATTTAAATAAGTTTCTATGGCCGTTTTTAAATCAGCGTCTGTTTGATCTGAAATTGCTTGCTTCAAACGAATATCTTCCAGAATACTTTCATGATTGGCTCTTATTGTTGACATTAACCCCTCCTCAAATCGAGTCACATCACCTACAGGAACATTATCTAGAAAACCGTTAACCCCCGCATAAATAGCTACAACCTGTTCCTCAACCGGTAATGGTTGATATTGTGGTTGTTTTAATAATTCAGTAAGCCGCTCGCCTCGCGCAAGGAGACGTTGTGTGGCAGCATCAAGGTCGGAAGCAAACTGAGAAAAAGCTGCCATTTCACGGTATTGTGCCAATTCCAGCTTAATTGAACCAGCAACTTGTTTCATAGCCTTAATTTGAGCTGCTGATCCTACACGGCTTACAGACAAACCGACATTAACAGCTGGACGGATGCCAGAATAAAAAAGGTCGGTTTCTAGGAAAATCTGACCATCCGTAATCGAAATCACGTTGGTCGGGATATAGGCGGAAACGTCACCCGCTTGTGTTTCGATTATAGGCAGGGCCGTAAGCGAACCACCCCCCAGTTCATCATTCATTTTCGCTGCACGCTCCAGAAGTCGAGAATGCAGATAGAAAACATCTCCGGGATAAGCTTCGCGACCGGGTGGACGCCTTAACAGAAGTGACATCTGACGGTATGCTACTGCCTGCTTAGAAAGATCATCATAAATTATTAAAGAATGTTTTCCATTATCTCTAAACCACTCGCCCATCGCACAGCCCGTATAGGGCGCCAAATACTGCATGGGCGCTGGATCTGAAGCCGTTGCGGCTACCACTATGGAATATTCCATAGCACCTTGATCTTCTAGGGTCTTAACAATTTGTGCGACGGTTGACCGTTTTTGGCCAACAGCCACATATACGCAAAACAATTTTTTAGTTTCATCTTCTCCGGCATTGGCACTCTTTTGATTGAGAATTGCATCAACAGCCACCGCTGTTTTACCCGTTTGACGATCACCGATAATCAACTCGCGCTGACCACGTCCGATGGGTATAAGGCTATCAATAGCTTTGAGTCCGGTCTGCATTGGCTCGGTAACAGATTTACGTGGAATAATACCAGGCGCTTTCACATCTACTCGGGCACGATCAGCCCCCTCTATTGGTCCCTTACCGTCAATCGGATTGCCTAGGCCATCAATCACACGTCCGAGGAGTGCGGGCCCCACCGGAACATCTACAATGGAACCGGATCTTTTTACCGTATCGCCTTCTCGAATGGTACGATCATCGCCAAAAATAACCGCTCCCACATTATCAGTCTCTAAATTAAGAGCCATTCCTACTATACCGCCGGTAAACTCCACCAATTCACCAGCCTGAACATTGTCTAGACCGTGAATACGAGCAATTCCATCTCCAACAGATAAAACGCGCCCTACTTCTGCAACCTCAGCATCATCAGAAAAATTAGCTATCTGATCTTTAAGAATAGAAGATATTTCCGCAGCGTGGATATCCATCACGCAGCCCCTTTCATAGCAAGTTGTAATCTTTGTAATTTTGAACGCAGGGAAGAATCGATCATCCTAGAACCAACTCGGACGACCATCCCTCCCAATAAATTAGGATCTATTTCCGTAGTAATAGCTACAGATGACCCGATTGCCTCCCTTAACGCGGTTTCAAGCGCGGCACGCTGAGCATCAGAAAGTTCATTAGCTGTAGTGATTTCCGCTTCCACCTCTCCTCGGTGATCAGAAACTAACGTTCTAAAATCCCTTATAACATTTTCAATGACAAATAATCTTCGATTGGAAGCCATTACCCCAACCGTATTACAGACAAGTTTAGATAATCCTGCTTTTTGCGTTAAAGCGGCCATTGCTCTACTTTGAGCATCACGCGAGAATAAAGGACTTTCAATCAAACGACGCAAATCTTCTGATTCATCAATCATTTTTTGCAGTTGTAAGAGATCCTTAGCAATAGAGTCGATGCTGTTTTCATCACATGCAAGTTCAAAAAGTGCGGTCGCGTAACGTCCTGAAAGACCTGAAATTTTAGTTTGCCCCGATGCCACTGACTTTACCTATAATATCTTTACGGGAGTAAGATCTAAGTAATTGAAAATATTAAAATAATTTAATTTCCTAAAACTAGAAACCACGCTAACCCAAAGTGGGCGCTGTTTGCTAGCACACTCAACTGAGGCATGCAACCCATCCGACCGTTTAAAAATTCCTAAATGAACGATTTCTAGAGAAATCTGTAGGGGTCAACATCAACATTTACATGAACCCCGTTTGGAATTTGGACCCTCGAAAGCCAAAAACGCACCTTTTGCTGGACATTCACATCACGATCAGCCCGAAGTAACAATCGAAATCGATGTCTGCCCCGCAACACAGCTAAAGGCGCTGCCGCTGGGCCATGAACAATTAGACCAGTACCCGATGGAGACGCCCGACCTAAAGATCTAGCGACATTTTCTACTCTTTTATAATCTTTTCCTGAAACAATTATTGCCACAAGCCTTCCAAAAGGAGGCATACCATGCCTCTTCCGAGCGCTAGCCTCTAATGCTAAAAATTTATCTCGTTCACCAGAAATTAAAGCCTGAATGACTGGGTCGTCCGGTTGAAATGTTTGTAACAAAGCTTTACCGGAGCGCTGAGCTCGTCCTGCCCTGCCAGATAATTGATATAATAGTTGAAATGTTCTTTCAGCTGCGCGTAAATCACCTCCAGAAAGACCTAAATCGGCGTCTACTACACCAACTAGTGTGAGATTCGGAAAATGGTGTCCCTTCGCCATGACCTGCGTTCCAATTAGAATATCTACCTCACGTGCCTGAACTCTCTGGACGAGTTTTTTACTGGCTTTCAGACTCTGCATCGTATCACTAGCCATAATTTCATATTTAGACTCAGGAAAATATTCCGCTACCTCTTCTGCCACCCGTTCTACACCGGGCCCGCAGGAAGCGAGACTATCCGAGGTAGCCCCGCACTCAGGACAATTTGTTGGTACGATCATTGAATAACCGCAATGATGGCAACACAATTTATGCTGGAATTTATGTTCTACCAGCCAAGATGTACAATTTGGACACTTGAAACGATGTCCACATTGGCGGCACAATGTAAGCGGAGCGTATCCACGACGGTTAAGAAAAAGCATAACTTGTTCGCCATCGTTGAGGGTCTTTTTCATTGCTCGCTTTAAATCCGGAGACAACCATGTATGACCGGTCATTTGTTCAAGACGCATATCAATAGTATGGATTTCGGGTAAAATAGCGCCGCCAAACCGCTTTGATAGGACAACGCGTTTATAACGGCCCAATTGCACATTTGTAAAAGTTTCAAGCGACGGCGTTGCAGATGATAAAACTATTGGAAAATCACCAACGCGGGCCCGAACGACGGCCATATCCCTCGCATTATAAGATACACCGTCTTCTTGTTTAAAAGAACCATCGTGTTCTTCATCGACCACAATCAATCCGAGTGAACGAAAGGGCAGAAATAACGCTGATCTTGCACCAACCAACACTCTCGCCTCGTCAGATATAACCGCTCGCCAAGTTAAACGCCTTTCCAAACCAGTCAAATCCGAATGCCACTCTAATGGACGAGCACCAAACCGTTCTTGAAATCTCTGAAGCCACTGTACAGTAAGTGCAATTTCGGGCACTAAAACTAGCACCTGAAATCCAGCTGCCAAGGTCGCCGCAATAGACTCAAAATAAACCTCTGTTTTTCCAGAACCAGTGACCCCATCGAGCAAGGTCACGGAAAATCCGTTTTTGTTATTACTTTCATTTGACCGCTTCACCCTCTTGACCAGAATAGACGCCGCATTGGTTTGTAAATCTGAAAAAACGGGGCCTTTGAGAGATTCATCTATAGGATCCATATTGAGTTTTTCCTCAATTGTAATTTTCCTTAGTAGACCAATATCCGACATTTTACGAATTACGGAAGAGTTCACTCCTGCCTCTCGACCTAAAGCCGCTGCAATTCTTGGGCATCCGTCTTTAAGAACTGAAAGGACACGCGAACGGGCATTTGTTAGACTGATTCGCGAATCAGTTTGCCCATTATTTAAATTTTCCGACGGCAAAAATCCGATTCTTTTTCTGGGTGATTCCAGTGCTGAAGGTACACTCATACTCATTCTCAAAACGGCGCCTAACGGACTTAAAGTATAAGAAGCCGTCCATTCAATTAGCAAACGTAAGTCACTAGACATTCGGGGAATATCGAGCAACCCATTAATATTCCTTAGTTTTTTTCTCTCCAACTCACCCTTTCCATTCCCCCAAACAACGCCCTTCATCTCTCTTCTACCTAATGGAATAGACACAAAGTCCCCTACAGAAACAGCCAAATTGGGCGGGACAAAATAATCGTAAGGCCCTGTTAAAGGTAATGGCAAAAGGACGCTTACACTCTCGTTTATATAAACTCGAGGTGGTGTGGTATGAGATGTAACCATACTTTAAACTTTAGCTTGGCCGAGAGTATTGGCCAACATTATTGCACTTCAATAGTTGATGTTAGTATTTTCAAATGAACCGATCTAAACTAGCCAAACCATTTTAGATAAGTAGAAAACTATGAGTTCAAATACAACAAACAAAAAACCAAATAAGAATTCTGTTTCTAAAAAGCAGACGGGAAAATCAATCTCATCAGACGACGTTAAAAAATATTTACAAAACAACCCACAGTTTCTAAATGACAACCCCGAGCTTTTGTGGGGAATAATACCACCGGAGCAAAATTACGGTGATGAAGTCATAGACATGCAAGTGTTTATTCTCAAACGTATACAAAATGAACTGGTAAAATATAAAACCAGGGAAAAAAGGCTGCTAAAAGCAGCGGAATCAAATAATGAGGTATTAGGTAGATTTATTAAGGCTATCAACATGCTTGTGGGTGCAAACTCAATTGAAGAGGTCTGCAAAATCATCGCAGTGAAATTGCCTCAGTTATTTTATATAGAATTGGCGACGATTTGTATTGAGGACAAGAACTACGCTCCATTTCAGCAATTGGATACCCAAATAACACTCGTTGAAAAAGGTTCCTTTAGTTCAATTTTAGATAACAAAAATCAAATTAGCCTGCGTTCCAATATTAAGGGTAATAAATTAGTGTTCGGTTCGGCAGCACAAAAAATCCGATCAGAAGCGCTGTTACCTCTAGATTTAGGTCCAAAAAAACCTAATGCGCTTATTGCTCTAGGGGCAAAAAAACCAGACGAGTTTAAGCCCTCACAGGAAACAGACCTACTTCTATTTTTTTCAAATGTGCTGCAAAAAGTTATTCAGAGATGGATAGACTAATCAACCTCAAAGACTTAAATGATTTGGAAAATTCTGATTTCAGAGGATTCCTTGCCTACAGGATAGATGACCGAAAAAAAAGAAAAATACTTCAAAAGATAGAAACAATCTCCAGGCAAGAAGTTATTGATGCCATAGAGGACTTCAAACGTTGGATTTTTAAGGAGAGACGGCTATCGGAGAATACATTAATTTCATATGAATTAGATCTAAAGATTTTCTTGAATTATCTTTTTGACTCTAAGAGTAAAAAGCAAATTACCCTCGTTGACAGGAGGGGAGTCACGCATAGTTCAAATGCGCGGATCATTTCAACTTTACGAAACTTTTATCGCTTTTTGAATAAAACTGATCGAAAAGGCAACAATCAGATAGAAAACATTCGTTTGCCCAAGATTTCTAAACCACTCCCAAAACCGATCGCAATTGACGATATCAAAATTCTTATTAGGGAAGCCGCAGAACGACCGAAAAAAACTTGGATAGGAAAACGGGACCAGGCAATATTTACAATTCTTTACTGTTGCGGCCTCCGTATTACAGAAGCGTTGAGTTTAAACAACTCAGATATTCCTGTTGAGGATACAATGTTGATTCGTGGCAAAGGGGATAAGAAACGCATGGTACCAGTGCTACCAGTAGTTCATGATACTATAAAGCAATATACCGACTTGAGACCATTTAATCATGATCGCGATGATCCCTTATTTATTGGTGCCAGGGGAAAAAGGTTAAAGGCCCGCGTAGTACAGCGACAAATGGAAGAAATCAGGAGGGATATGGGTCTCCCCAATACTGCAACACCACATGCATTGAGACATAGTTTTGCTACACATTTATTGATAAATGGAGGGAATCTTGCCGATATACGAAAACTGCTTGGACATTCTTCTTTGTCATCCACCCAGCGTTATACAGCAATTGACCCAAATAGATTAATGGAGGTTTACAACGA
>DEBE01000130.1 GCA_002348425.1 Alphaproteobacteria bacterium UBA2964
TTGTTTAAGGGTATCCCCGCAATGTTTCCAAATCTTCGTTGGGCTTTTGTTGAGGTCAGTGCACAATGGATACCTTATGCGTTGAATGACCTTGGTCTTCGGTTAGCGCGCCGTGGTGAAGATATATCTGAGTCGATTATGGCGGATAACAATATTTGGGTGGCATGCCAAGTGACAGATGATCTAGATTATATATTGAAATATGCTGGAGAGACTCAATTGGTTGTAGGAACAGATTACGGTCACGCCGATACTTCGACCGAGATTGAGGCGCTTCGGAAGTTAAGCTCAGATGGCAAGGTATCCCCAGATGTTGCCGCTAAGATTTTAGAGGACAACGCGCGCACACTTTATGGCTTGTGATTAAAGTTCTTTTAAGTCATTTAGATGGAAATACTGGGTTCCGGTAAGTGGTTCCCTTAATTATTATTGACTTGGGTTTGAGTTTTGATGTTCAAAAAATATATAGCAGCCATAGTCGCATTTGCGGCAGTTTCATTCACAATCGGTGTATTTGCAGCAGAGGGGATTAAGAGAGTGAAAATAACTACGAATCTAGGAATAATTGAAGCAGAGCTGTCGGCTAAGGAAGCGCCAGGTACAGTTGAGAATTTTATAAATTACGCTAAGAGTGGTTTTTATGACGGAACAATATTTCACCGTGTAATCGAGGGTTTTATGATCCAAGGCGGAGGCTTTGAAACAGGTCTGAATAAAAAAGATACCAAAGATCCTATTCAAAACGAGGCGGATAATGGATTGCAAAATTTGGTTGGCACTCTAGCGATGGCTAGAACCAATGATCCACATTCTGCGACGGCACAATTCTTTATAAATACTGCTGATAATCACTTTCTTAATCACACGGATAAAAGTCCTAGTGGCTGGGGGTACGCGGTATTTGGAAAGGTTATTTCCGGTATGGAAGTTGTTCGTCAGATTGAAGGGGCACAAACCGGGCAACGTGATGGTATGGGCGATGTCCCTCTTCAGGACGTGGTTATCCAAAAAATAGAAATCGAATAGTTTATAAAGTTTTGATCAAAAATTTTTATTGGAGGCGCGGGGGTATTTTTATCCGTTGTGGTAAATTAGTTCCGCGACCCTCCGAACGCGCTCGCTTGTAAATATCAATAGCAAGTGAAAGATCAGAAAGACCCATCCCCATAGCTTTAAACAAAGTTATATCAGCATCTGATGGTCGCTTTATATCTTTCCTTAATAGTTCAGATATAGAGTGAATTTTAGACCATGAAGTTTTATTTTCTCCAAAATGATTGATGAATTCCGATGACATTTCTCTTATTGTTTTAAGGTTGTCCACCGCTATAAAATCTGCTCTATCAAAAACGTCATCGGTAAATTCGGTCCTTGCTGGAACAATCGCTCCCATAGCATTCAAGTGTGTCCCTCTAGAAAGCATATCAGCAGTTAAAAACGGTTCCGTTGCGTTGGTGACAATTGTAACGATGGGGGCATTAATTACTGTCTCTTCTAGGGTATTACAGGCGGTAACTTCAAAATCAAACTCATTACGAACCGCTTGAGCAAAGGCATTGCGATTTTCCGGGTTTCGGCTAAACACTCGCAATTCTTTAAGAGGTCGAACGGCGTGGCACGCAGCTACTTGGGGAAGGGCTTGCTTTCCCGAACCAACAATGCCCATCTCGTCTGCCTCTTTGGTGGCTAGTCGTTTGGTTCCTATTCCGGTCATGGCTGCAGTTCGCATTTGTCCAAGTGCAGTGGCTTCAATTACGGCGAGGTGTGCGCCATTCTCCATTGAAAAAAGTTCAACTATAGTCTCGGACTTACCTTGAACATTTATCCAATTTTTAAAGCCGCAAATTCCTTCCCCACTAACAGATGAACCCAGTACATGCATGGCGTCATTTTTCGCCACCATAAGGTGTCCTTTTGGCATGTTCTGAGCCTCACCATCGGCTTCGAGAGGCAGAATCTTCTCAAGTGCGGCAATTGCATCAGGAAGACTAACCATTGAGGTCACGTCTTCCTCAGTAATCCAAAGGGGTGCAACGGTCATTTTTGGATTATACCGTCTTTTTAGGCAGTTAATTGATACGGAATTTGCTCGGGACCTGATCCCTCGTAATATTCGCCTGTATCTCGGTTATAGCGTCCTTGCATTACCTCGCCAACAAGAACACGACTTCGAAGAATTACCGCTACCGACCTGACTTTGCTTCCTTGTTCCGCATGGATGTCATAGGGAGGAACTAAGTCCGCTTTGCCTGCTTCACCCTTAGTGTCACTGACTAATTCGACTTTGACATATCCATCTTTCTTACGGGACTCAACTGCTCTAAAGCGCTCGAGAGACTCGGTGCCATCGAGAAGTCCGTATAGAACCCATCCGTCGGCGTGATCATGGACACTTCCTGTGCGCCCGGGTACTCTGACCACTCCATTAATCACAAAACCATAATCGGGGTCGGTATAGAATAGCAGATTCTTTCGCCCCTCTGTCGATGGCCAGTTTTTGCAATGTTCACGCAAGGCGGGGTCTACTAGGAGTTCATTTTCCATTAATACGTGAGCTCGTTTCATTCGGTCGCCATCATCAGTGTTTTCCGACCAAATTTTACGTAAATCGCTTACAAACTTTTTGAAGGCTGGAAGTGTCCTTTTATCCATTAAAATACCCGTTATTATCTAATTCGATACCCTAAAATTAACATGTGAAACTTAAAGTCACAATGTCTACACCCTTTCCAAAAATTTTTTTAAAAGTTAAAAAATAAATAATGCAGGGAGAAAAAAATGGATTTAGGTATATCAGGGCGTAATGCCCTAATAACAGGTGGTAGCAAAGGGATTGGTCGCGCCTGTGCGGAGGCGTTAGCAATTGAGGGAGTCAATATAGCGATTGTGTCCCGGGATCCTAAGTCCTTGGAATCTGCAGCGGCGGAACTGTCATCCAATTTTAAAGGCTATATTGTTCCAATAACAGGGGATCTCACAAAAGGGGCAGAAATAGAAAGGGTCGTCGCAGAAGCTGAGGGAGCTTTGGGGCAAATTGACATACTAGTAAATAATGCCGGTTCAGCACCGTTAGGGAAAATTCGGGATATTACTGATGCAACTTGGCAGGAATGTTTTGACTTAAAGTTGATGGGTTATGTGCGATGTTCCCGTGCTGTGATGGCGGGTATGTGCAAACGCAAATGGGGCCGGATTATAAATATAATCGGGCGTGGCGGCCATTTTCCCACCGCTAAATATATAGCCGGGGGCGCAATAAATGCTGCAATTTTAAATATTACTCAGGCGCTTGCTGAGGAATGCGGGCCGTACAATGTTCTGGTCAATGGTGTTAATCCGGCCGCCACCGCGACTGAAAGGTGGAATACACTTGTCAAACAGCGTATGAAAATTACCGGGCAAACGGAGAGAGAAATTCGAGAAGAATCTGCTAAAAATGTGCCTCTAGGGCGTATCGGGTTGCCGGAGGATATTGCAAATATGGTGACATACCTCTGCTCAGAAAAAGCGGGATTTGTTAATGGCTCTTTGGTAGACGTTGATGGGGGGGTCAGCAGAGCACTGTAATTAAAAAGCGACGCAGAAATTTTAATAAGACTCAACCCGGGACTTTCTGTTTTTTTAGGGGCCATGACCTATAGACAGCGGGCTGGAATCTGAAAGATCCATCATGCGCCGTGATAGGAGTTCCAGAATTTCGGCCTGAACGTTTCGGTATTCAGTATCATTCCATAAGTTGTCAAACTCATTTGGATCATTTTTGAGATTATAAAGTTCGCCCCAGTTGGTGTCAGAGTAAAGTGTTAAACGCCAATCTTCTGTAACGAGTGTGCGGGCTCGAAAATTCGGCTTAAAACCCATATAACCCCGTCTTTGGCTTTCTTCGATTACGATAGAATCGTGGCCAGGGGCACCGGTTGCAATTTTTCCGAGAGAGAGACCTTGCATTCCATTGAAATCCTGAATACCGGCGCGATCAAGAAATGAGCTAGCCATGTCAATTGTACCGGTCAAAGCCGAAGACGTTTTTTTCTCAGTCTTTGTTTTTGGATCAAACCATATACAAGGTACCCTAATGAGGCCTTGGTAGTGGATGGCCGCCTTTAGCAGTAATTGATGGTCGCCCATGAAGTCCCCGTGATCAGTAGTGAAGATTACGACAGTATTATCGGCTTGGCCGGACGCGTCCAGCGCGGCGAGGACTCGGCCAATGGCATCATCAATCATACTAATAGATCCGTAGTTAAGCGCAATGGCTTCGCGGGCCTCCTCTTGGGTACAGCCAAATCCCCGCTGTCCATTTTTGTTGGCTTTACCCTCATCACGTTCTTTGTGTAAGGCAGCAACATTAGGCGGTAATTTTTCCATCGGGTGAAAAAAAGCCTCCGGGATTGGTATATCTGCAGGATCATACATATCGAAATATTTTCCGGGAGGAGTAAAAGGGTGGTGGGGATCCGGGAAGGAACATTGTACAAAGAAAGGGTGTTTTTTATTTTTGTCACCCTGCTCTTTAAGAAATTCTATAGTTTTTTCAGCTACAAAGGTAGTGGGGTAAAGTTCTTCCGGTATCGCTGTCCGCCATGCTTGCGGTGCGCTCAGTGCACGGTTGCTCGGAATGGCATTACCAGGCCCTCTTAATGAATCTGGTTCTGGATGTCTTTCGCCGAGCCATTGAGAGTAGTGTCCGGTAACTCGATCGCTGTGGCCGATGGCCAATGCGACTTTTTCAAAGCCATAAAAAGGTAATTCGGGTTCGAAGTTTGGATTGTTTTTCCAAGTTGGCGGCAGCTCCTGCTCATAATTCCCATCGTTCCAAATATTTCGTGTAGCTTCGGCGAGAGCAGCAGGGGGCTGAAATTTTTCTGGATCTGTTACAGGAAGCCCCACCTCGACGGCGTTAGCAGAGATACACTGTAAATGACTTTTGCCAAACAAGGCAGTGTGATATCCGGCAGATTGCAATACATGAGTAAAGGCTGTTGCGTTAAGTGACAACGGAATCCCATTTTGCCGAACGCCATGAAGCGAGGGCATCCGCCCAGTCATTAGGGTGGCACGGTTGGGCATACAGATCGGGCATGAAACATAAAATCGTTCAAATTTTGTACCTCTTGCGGCGATGTAGTCAATATTTGGGGTTTGCACGATTTTATTGCCGTAACAACCTAGATGATCCGCTCGATGTTGATCGGTGATGAACAATAAGAAATTAGGTCGGTCTGACATGACTAGCTTTCTCCTTTAGGTTCATTTAGGAACCAAATCCGATTTCCTTGAAGAACTCGGTTACTATTTTAGCTGCAGCTTTGGGTTTTTCTATTTGTACCATATGGGTAGCACCCGGTATTGCTTCATAGGGGTGACCAAACTCTTCATGTAGAGCTCGATTTACGAGGCCTGGAGATCTTGCATTCGGATCATCCGGATCACTTGCAATAACTTTTAATGGTCCTTTTAAGGTTCCAAACCCCGGACATAAATCAAGTTCTGAATTCGTTTTATAAACTTGAGCTTCGCCTTCAGGTGGACAGCATAACACCCAATCTCGACTTTCGGTGTCTTCACGGAGAATTGATTTAGCCATTAGCTCGTGGGACCCGCTTACCCACCTGCTGAGGCTCTTTGATTTGGAAAACTGAGTGGCTAATGTTTGTGGGTCGGGAAACCGTTCCGGACGATTCTTAGACCAGTCAGAAAGCATCAATTCAAAATTTTTAGCAATTACATTCAATGGGTGGCCGATACTAGGAACTAAGGGCGGGTCGAAAAGTATCAGAGCATCCCAACGCCATCCATTTGAAAGGGCGTGCCAAATGGATGTGACAGCTGAAATTGAATGAAATAATCCTGCGGTAGTTTTATGACCAAAAATCGCTTGGATATTATCTAATATCGCTTCAAGGTCACTCACAAAATAGGAAATGTCATGATGTTTTATGTTATCGTGACGGGGATTTTGTCCATGGTTTCTCTGATCATACAAGATCAGTTCGTAATCCTGTAAAAGAAGTTTCCAGAAAGGAAAATAGGCGTCAGTTGCAAAACCGTTTCCATGAGCAAGAATTAACCTTGGACCTTCTATGTTTCCATGTTGCCGAAGGCGAATAACGGCACTGTCATTCATTGTAATGTCGATCGTCTTTAAAGGTGAAGGTAATAC
>DEBE01000093.1 GCA_002348425.1 Alphaproteobacteria bacterium UBA2964
GGTTCATTCTTTGAAAGGAAATATCAGACAATGCCTGACACCCGTGTTGCCAATGACGGTAGTAATTGTATAGCTCTTGATGGCATGCATTGGCCGGATGGAGATTTGTCACGAATTCCTGACTGGATTTATACATCGGCCGAAATCCTGGATCGCGAGCGTGACCGCATATTTTTAGGAAAATGTTGGAATTTTGTAGCCCTTGAGGCTGAGTTACCAAAAATAGGTTGTTATAAGCGATCTTATATTGGTGATGTTCCGGTCATTGTTACTCGCACAGAGGAAGATGTATTCAAGGTATTTGAAAATAGGTGTGCACATCGCGGCGTCGAATTTTGCCGGGAACTACACGGTGAATCAAATGAGTTTATCTGCCCTTATCACCATTGGACTTATAATTTATCTGGTGAGCTCATTTCTGTACCCTTTCGTCGTGGCGATAAAGGGAAGGGAGGAATGCCAAAAGATTTTGTCCTTGGAGATCACAATCCGAGGCAGTTCCGTGTTGCGCGTCGTCATGGAGTTATTTTTGCAACTTTCTCTCAGGATACAGAATCGTTGGAAGATTATCTCGGCCCAGAGACAATGGAACAATTTGATGTGGTATTTTCTGGTCGGGAACTTCAAATTTTAGGGTATTATAAAAATCGGCTAAACGGCAACTGGAAGCTCTATCATGAGAATTTGAAAGATCCATACCACGCAACCCTTTTACACGTGTACCTTGCCACTTTTCGGCTTATGGTCGCAGGGCAGAAATCGGCCATGATTTGTGATAGTAAAGGGCGTCACGCTACAGCAGCGTCTGCTAAGGATGACGCCATTGAAATTGACGACGACCTAGTCGATGAAATGAAGGGGGCATTTCGTGTTGGAATGGACCTCAATGATGAGGAGTTTACAAGATATGTACCCGAGTTTGACAGTCCGTGGACTGTTACTATGTCAACAATTTGGCCTAACTTGATTGTCCAACGCGAGTTGAATACTTTAGGAATTCGCCATATTGTGCCGCGAGGGCCTCATGCACTTGACATGTATTGGACGATGTTCGGTTATGTCGGGGATAGCGAAGAGATGACTAGACACCGGATGAAACAGGGTAACCTTATGGGACCTTCCGGGTACTTAGGTGTAGATGATAACGAAGCAATCAAGTTTTTGCAGGATGGGTTCAAAAACTCAATTCCGAGCGAAGGGGTTGTAAAGCTTGATCCAGAAAACGAAGGCGGGACCGATACCCTCATATCTGAGGCATCGATCCGATCCCTTTATCGTCACTATCGTGAGGTGATGGCTTTATGAGCAAGACCGGTGTTTCAATATCAGCCGAACAAAGGCGAGCTCTACGCTTTGATATTGAGGAATTTAATATCAAATACTCTGCTGTTTTGGATGCTCAGGATGTTCAAAGTTGGCCAAGCTTCTTTACTGATGATGCATTCTACAGAATCACCGCAAAAGAAAACTATGACCAAGGTTTACCTGTGGGTCTCGTTTGGTTACAGGGCAAGTCCATGTTTCTTGACCGTGTGGCCGCCATAGAGAATACGATGGTCTTTGCTCCTCGTTATCTTCGACATTTTGTGACCAATATCCAGGTGAAGGACTACAATGACGCGGGAGAAATTAGTGCGGAAGCCAATTATCTCGTTGTTGAAACGCTCATGGAGGATTCTACCAAAATTTTTCAGGCAGGGAGATATCAGGATATATTCGTGTCTGATGAGGATGGGAAACTAAAAATAAAGTCGCGAGATTGTATTTATGATAGTCTCTTAATTCCTAACGATATGGTATTTCCTGTTTGACAGGCTACAAATCATGGCGGCTTTACCTCAAATAGTCAGCCATCATGTACGCGAAAACTTTGGCGGCATCACAAGATCTTTCAACAGAGGAACAATCATCATCAGTGTGCGCAAAGCGATCTTCCCCACTACCGTAATTAGCACAAGGTATACCAACGTGATTCAGATAACCTTGATCAAATGCGGTTGTGGTATAGAAAGTCTCTGGCGGTCTACCAAGCATTTTGTTTGCCGCCTCACAAATGGCATTAACAATTGGTGAGTCCATTTCTACCAGAGATGGATACATAAATGGCCCTTCCTTCATTTCTACTTGCCATTTAAGGCCACTCGCAGGGTCTTCCAAACCATCTACTTCCATTACTATTTTTCGAATATCGTCCCATTTTTCGTGGGGGTCGTCTCCCGGCAAGAGGCGTCTATCCAAAGTAATTTCGCATTCGCCTTGAATAGTGTGAGTGGCATCAGGAAAACTCCGTATATGATTAACAGCAAAGGTTGGTTTTCCAAGGGCCTGATGTTCTCCAGTAAGTTCTAATTGGGTTTCTAATCGTTCTATTATTTCTAATGCCCCGGTAATTGCATTACATGCTCGGTGCGGCGCACTCGAATGCCCGGGGGCTCCCTTGACCGTTATGAAGGTATCTATTCGGCCTCGATTACCTAAAGTTAGTTTCAAACTAGTGCCCCCCAACACTGCCATATCAGCGCGTACACCCGCATCCTCAATTACGCTTTTTATCGCATCATGACGCCCTGTTTCACCAGAAACACAGCACAAAAAGACAAGTTGTCCGTTTATAGGAATATCCGAGCTAATGACAGTTTCCATTGCATGAAGCATAGCGGCCATGGTGCCCTTTTGCTCGCTCGCCCCTTTACCAAGAACGACTTCGCCAGGCAGGTCATACGCGCTCCCGTCGACCACCTCGCCGTCATATGCATTTTTCATTGTCGATTGAGGTTGGTTCATGGCGTTGCTGATGAGCATAAGTGATTTACCAGTGGTATTTTTCCCATAGCTAGCAATCAGGTTATGCATATTATCGTAACGAATATCACTAATTCCCATCTGCCTTAAACGTGGTTCTATGGCCTTATTTATAAACTCAGCGAGGAGCGGTTCTGCCTCAAACTTGTCCGTTTGTGGACTGGGAACTTTAACTAACTCAACGAGTATATCCTTTACTCTTGAAGTTGAAATAGTTTGCTCGAGAATATTTTTTAAATCCATGCTATAAACTGTGCCCCGCAATTGAACCATTTAAAATAATCAGAAAGGGTTTCTTATAAGTGATCTATTAAAATTCCAATTTTCAAGGTTGAACTATAAATCATGTAAACGCGTTGACAAACTGGTTGGAGGTTATTATTTTTCGGCCCGAAATTTCCAGCTCTAAAGAGTAAGAAAATGAAAGTCGCTAATTCGCTTAAGACACTAAAAAGTCGTGATAAGAACTGCCGCATCGTGCGCCGTAAGGGCCGTGTCTACGTAATTAACAAACAGAACCCTCGTTTTAAAGCAAGACAGGGCTAAAAAACCTCTCTTTAAGAATATTTGGCGTGCTTCAAGTGCTTTAATTTTTTTATAGAGGTGCAATACTTGCACTTGCTAGGTAGCCTATAGTTTAATTCTGCTTGGAAAAGAATTACTAAGCAGAGTACAGCTCTCATGAAGATGCCTACTCCCGATTCAGGAATCATTGCTCGGCGAGAAAAAATAGTCGAAGCTCTAAGGGCTATTGTGCCAGCGAGCTCAATTATTGCTGAGGAAGAAGGGTTGCGGGCTTATGAATGTGATGGCTTAACTGCTTATCATGCATTGCCCTTGATTGTTGTACTTCCAGAGAATGTAGATCAGATATCTAGAGTCTTGAGATATTGTTATCAATCGAATGTTAAAATCGTTCCCCGCGGAGCAGGTACATCTCTTTCCGGGGGGGCGTTGCCTTTAGGTGATGCAATTACTCTCGGGCTGGGTAAGCTTAATAAAATTATTGAAGTGGACTATCAAAATCGCTGCGTTGTAGTGCAGCCGGGGGTTACTAACTTGGCAATTACAGAAGCGGTCAAGAACAGTGGTTATTACTATGCACCGGATCCATCAAGTCAGGTTGCTTGTACGATTGGTGGTAATGTCGCGGAAAATGCAGGGGGAGTTCATTGTCTGAAATATGGATTAACTACCAATAATCTTCTTGGGCTTAAAATGGTTTTGATGGATGGTCAAATTATAAATCTTGGCGGAAAACATTTGGACGCGGGGGGGTATGATTTAATGGGTGTTGTCACCGGGTCGGAAGGTCTCCTCGGTGTTATCACCGAAGTCACGGTGCGTATTCTAACCAAACCGCCTGAGATACGGGCCTTACTAATGGGATTTAAAACAAGTGAAGAGGCAGGAAACTGTGTTGGTTCGATTATCGGATCTGGAATAATTCCTAGTGGTATGGAAATGATGGATCGTAAGGCCATACATGCGGCTGAGAACTTTGT
This sequence comes from Alphaproteobacteria bacterium UBA2964, assembly GCA_002348425.1. The sequence goes on from DEBE01000093.1 coordinate 4,308, forward strand.
TCATGCGGGATACCCTCTTGATGTTGATGCAATCTTAATTACTGAAATAGATGGTCCATTAGACGAAGTAGAATACTTAACAAATCAGGTTTCAGAGATCGCATATGGGGTTGGAGCAACGTTTGTCCGTTCGAGCCATAACGAGGAAGAGAGATTGCTGTTTTGGGCAGGAAGAAAAGCAGCATTTCCGGCTGTTGGCAGAATCTCGCCAGATTACTACTGCATGGATGGCACTATACCTCGTCATCGTTTGCCTGAAGTCTTAAAAAAGATAGCAGAGGCATCTGACAAATACGGTTTGGGGGTTGCAAATGTTTTTCATGCTGGGGACGGTAATCTTCACCCTTTGATATTATATGATGCTAATGTTGCTGGTGAACTTGAAAGCGCAGAAGCTTTTGGTGCTGAGATCCTTAAACTTTGTGTGGAGGTAGGAGGTGTTCTTACTGGTGAGCACGGTGTTGGAGTTGAAAAGCGTGATCTTATGGAAACAATGTTTTCGGAAGAAGACTTAAAACAGCAGCAGAGGGTTAAATGTGCTTTTGATTCCAAGCAACTTTTAAATCCAGGAAAAGTATTTCCAAAGCTTCATCGGTGTGCCGAATTAGGCAGAGTTCATATTAACAACGGGGAACTGCGTTTTCCGGAATTACCCCGTTTTTAATGTCTCGGTCTCTCAAACCCCGTGATTCTAAAGACCTTGAATCAATTATTGGTGATGCACTTGTCAACCGAACTCCACTAGAAATAATTGGTGGAGGCTCAAAAAGAACTATTGGTCAGTTAATGCCGACCAAGAAAAAAGTTTCGTTATCGGCCTTGAGTGGGATCACGCTCTACGAACCGAAGGAGTTGGTTTTAAGCGCATATGCTGGAACCCCGTTGGAGGAGATAGAAAGTGTACTTGGTGAACATAATCAGCATCTTGCTTTTGAACCGATAAACCTCAGCCATTTATTTTTTTGTAAAGCCGTTCAAACTATTGGGGGTGTAGTCTCAACGAATTTAGCAGGTCCAAGGCGTATATACTCCGGAGCACCGAGAGATCACTTACTTGGGGCAACAATGATTACAGGTAGAGGGGAAACTATTAAAACTGGCGGGCGAGTGGTCAAAAACGTAACAGGGTATGACCTTTGTAAATTATTTGCAGGGTCCTATGGAACATTGGCTGCTGCAACTAAATTGACAATAAAAGTTTTACCTGTTGGAAGTAAAATTCGGACAGTCTTAATATCATTGGAGAAAGAAGAAGATGCTGTTTCAGCCATGATTGCTTCGTTACAAGGCCCGTATGAAGTGTCTGGTGCTTCGTTTATTACTAGTGCACTTACAAGGCGATCTGAGGTGTCTTATATTGCAAGAGCTAACTCTTCTATTGTTGGCATTCGGATAGAGGGCTCAGGCCCTTCTGTAAATGCTCGATGTAGTAAATTAAAAAATATGTTAATGAGTTATGGGGATATCCAGGAACTACATTATCATAATTCTATGAAGTTTTGGCAGGAGGTCGCAAATGTGTCACCTTATAAAAACAAAAAGGGTGCTATCTGGAGAATATCAGTAGTACCCTCCATGGCAATTGAGACAGTAAATAAAATCATTAGAGGTTTAGATGTAGAATATTATCTAGACTGGGGTGGCGGATTGATCTGGCTGAGATTGATTGAAGACCGCAGTGATGCCGGAGCACGTACTATTCGTAATTCAATAGAGGAAGGCAAGGGACATGCAACTTTAATTCGGGCAACCGAGGATATTCGTGCTCAGGTTTCCGTATTTCAACCACAAGCGTCGGGCATTAGAGAGCTTAGTAAAAGTATTAAGAAAAGCTTTGATCCCGCTGGAATCCTAAATCCAAACAAAATGGTGCACTTATTAGAGGCTCACGGTGCAAACTAAATTTTCTCTTTCACAAATCAATGATCCAAATACTAAAGATGCTAACGACATTTTAAGGTCTTGCGTCCATTGTGGTTTTTGCAACTCTAGCTGCCCAACTTATTTACTAATGGGCGATGAGCTCGATGGTCCGCGCGGCAGAATTTATTTGATTAAAGAAATGTTGGAGAATGGCCGACCGGCTTCACCGGTGGATGTCAAACATTTAGACCGGTGTTTGGGTTGCCTTTCTTGTATGACCGCTTGTCCGTCGGGTGTTAATTATATGCATTTAATGGAGTACGGCAGGCGTCATATCGAGCAAACTTATAGAAGAAGTTTATTCGAACGGTTGATTAGAATTCTTCTCGGGGTGGTATTACCCAATCCTAAAATTTTTAAATTTATATTAGGTTTAGCCGTAATTTTTCGAGGATTTGAAAAATTCCTTCCAAGGAACCTAAGGAAAATAGCACATTTTGCATTAAACTTGGAGATACAAGGTAAAGTAGTGACCCCATCTACGTATATGTCCACATCTAAGCATAAGTATAGAGTGGCGTTGTTGATTGGGTGTGTTCAGAATCAACTTTATCCTGAAATAAACAATGCAACTATAAGGCTTTTGACCCGGCACGGTTGTGAAGTTGTTGTAGTCAAAGATGTTGGGTGTTGTGGTGCTCTTAATTTACATTTAGGTCAAAGACAAAAAGCGTTCAAACATATCAAGTCAAATGTAGATGCCTGGTGTGATGTAGCCGATGGGTCTCAACTTGATGCGATAATTGTAAATACGTCGGGTTGCGGCACGATGGTTAAGGATTACGGCCATTTGTTAAGGGAGGATAAGAATTATTCCAAGAAGGCGAGTAATATCTCTGATATTTCTGTTGATATAATTGAATTTATCGGCCGAATTGGCTTGCGCGGAATTAGTTTAGGAAAAAAGTTAAAGGTGGCCTATCAAGCCCCCTGTTCACTCCAGCATGGACAATTAATCCGTGATGAACCTCTTGAACTATTAAAGGCATGCGGTTTTGAAGTCGTTCTCCCTTCTCACGGGGATCTTTGTTGTGGTGCCGCTGGAACTTATCATATTCTGGAACAAAAAATATCAGAAGAGTTGCAAAATAAAAAAATTAAGTCGCTTGTAGAATGTTCACCTGATATAATTGCCAGTGGTAATGTGGGGTGTATGATGCAGCTGAAAACTTCTGATACTAACATTGTGTCATTTCCGATTGTGCATACAGTAGAATTATTGGATTGGGCAACTGGTGGTCCGAAACCTCCATCAATGAACTAATTATTTGGATACCTTTTTTGATGAAAATAAAAGAGTGGATGAAAAATGCTACTGACCTTCGTTTCAATATTCCGATAGAAGGTGGACAAAATGACCCGAGGCTGGTCCCTCTTTTTGATGCTTTAAGGACAACTAAAGATCCAGATGAAGCATTAGAGATTGAGGCAGGAATTTGGGCCCTTTGGGGGCTTTCGGGAGATGAGGATATAGACCAGTTAATGACAATTGGTATCAGTGCGCTTGGGGAAAGTGATGGAGAAACGGCGCTTTTAGCATTTAATGAGGTTATAGAAAAGGCACCTAGCTATGCTGAAGGGTGGAATAAGAGGGCTACATTATTTTATTTGGCTGGAGAACCTGAACTCTCAATTTCCGATATAAAGAAAACATTGGAGTTAGAGCCCCGGCATTTCGGAGCTCTTTCAGGTTTGGGTTTGGTATACATAGATATAGGCGAAGAACGCAAGGCTTTAGACGCTTTTGAAGAGGCCTTAAAAATACACCCCCATATGGAAGGCACAAAAACGCAAGTTCGTGAATTGCGCAGTGTTGTTATTGGTCGCGGTACTTAGCGAATAAAGTTTATTTCCCAACTCAGCTAAATTATTTAGTCAATTTTAGCAATACGCAGAATATTAGTGGTCCCTGGGGTGCCAAATGGAACTCCAGCCGTTATAACAACACTCTGTTCTGGGACAGCATATCCAAATTCTTTGGCAATCTGGCATGCTCGTCCGACCATATTTGAAAAATTAATTACATCTGGGGCCATTACACATTGAACGCCCCAAGCAAGGGCGAGTTTTCTGGCAGTTGCGAGACTTTCGGTAAGGCAAAGAATCGGCACCTCTGGGCGCCCCCTAGATGCACGTAATGTAGTCGAGCCGGATGTAGTGTAGGTAATGATCGCCGCCGCTGAAATGGTATGTGCCACTTGCCGAGCGGCATCTGTAATTGCATCAGGAGCGTTAGCTTCTGGGTCTCTATGCTCGCTGTTTGTGCGATACCAAAATTCGGGATCGCGTTCCACTCGGTGGATAATGCTATCCATCATTTTGACTGCTTCTAATGGATATTTTCCGGCCGCGGTTTCAGCAGATAGCATCACTGCATCTGCCCCATCATAAATAGCGGTCGCTACGTCCGAAGCTTCTGCCCTGGTCGGTTTTGGTGCCTCTATCATGGACTCTAACATTTGAGTTGCCACCACCACTGGCTTACCTTGTTGTCGGCATTTTCGTATGATCTGTTTCTGAAGGCTTGGGAGATCCTCTGGCGGGAGTTCAACACCAAGGTCGCCGCGAGCAATCATAATGGCATCAGAAACTTTTATGATTTGATCTAGCTGATCGATGGCGCTGGGTTTTTCTAGTTTAGAGAGGATACTTGCACGTCCGCCAATTAATTCGCTCGCTTCTAAAACATCTTCGGGGCGTTGAACAAAGCTGAGGCCAATTAGATCTGCCCCTAGTTCGAGCGCAAAATTTAAATCCTCTCGATCTTTTTCCCCTAGTGGGGAAATAGGCAAAACCGCATTTGGTATATTCACTCCTTTATGATCGGAAATAGAACCCCCAGTAACAACCTCTGCCTCCGCTATTTGTGATTCAGCTTTTATTATCTTTAAACATAACTTTCCATCATCAATTAATAGTTCAGTTCCAATCTTAAGAATTGTAAAAATTTCTGGGTGGGGAAGAGGAATACAGCTCGAGTCTCCCAGGTTTTTATTTAGATCAAGCTTTACAGTATCTCCTGCCAACAGTTCGCTGGCCCCATCCATAAACTTACCTACTCGTACCTTTGGGCCCTGTAAGTCGGTGAGGATTGCTGCGGGCCGACCAGTTTCGATTTCTAATTCACGGATCCAAGAAACGCGGGCCGCATGATCTTCATGTGAGCCGTGGCTGAAATTAAGCCTATAGACATCTGTGCCCGCATCGAAAAGTTCCCGCACAGACTCTAAAGAGTGGCTGGCGGGGCCCAATGTAGCGACAATTTTAGCCTGACGGAATCTACGCATAACATATTTATAAAACAGTGTACTAATATGCGCCAGCGCATATAGCAATACTACGAAAATCATTTACATTTGTTAACGTGGGGCCAGTTACAACATTATGACCAAGAATATCAAAAAATTCAGCACTTCGGTGTGCGGCGAGCAGCCCTGTCGGGTCCAGACCTAATTCCGTTGCGCCAGCGATGCTGTAGGGCGTTAAAAAGCCCCCAGCATTTTGACTATTACCATCTATTCCATCTGTATCGCAGGCCAATGCCCAAATCTTGGGATCGTGGTTAAGTGTTAATGCTAAAGCAAGTAGATATTCTGAATTTGGACCCCCATACCCCGTTGCGCTATTAAGAGAAACAGTAGCCTCGCCCCCAGAGAGCAGAATAAGGGGTGGGGAGGTCGTACTACGAAAAGTTGCCATTTTGAGGGCTTCCTCTGCGTTAATTTTGGCAATCTCAGTAGCTATGCCGGAGATAGAATCACCTAAATTTATTACATCCCAGCCCCATTTTTTGGCTTGTGTAGCCGCCGCTTCCAATGCGTCCCCGGCCCGGGCGATAATATTAACAGTATCTGCTTGAAAGCCCTCTCTATTTAAAATATTTAGCCTTCTGTTGGTCAGAATCTTCTTTAACTTGTCTGGGATATTTAGATCATAGCGTTTTAATATATCAGAAACTGGTTCACTATCGGTTGGTAAAATCGTTGGACCGGAAGCAATTATTGAAGGGTCGTCTCCGGCAACGTCAGACATAACCAATGTTACAATCTGTGCGGGTAGTGCGGCTAAGCGGAGTTGCCCACCTTTAATACCAGACATGGCCTGCCTAACGGTATTTATTTCCTTAATAGATGCACCAGAGCTCAAAAGTGCTCGATTAATTAGTTTAATGTCTTGTAAGGCTATTCCTTCAATAGGATACGCCAGCAAAGAGGAGCCTCCACCTGACATTAAACTAATTACAAGGTCATCAGCATTTAAGTTCGAGACTACTTCCATCATTTCATGAGCGGCATTCTCGCTTTGTTGATCTGGAATTGGGTGGCCTGCTTCAATTATTTTTATATTTCTTGTATTTGTTTTGTGCTCGTATGGAACCACAACAACTCCAGACAGTGGTTCATCCCATAATTCTTCTAAAACCTTCGCCATCCACGCAGAAGCTTTCCCGGCGCCTATTACTATTGTTCTACCTTTTGGTTTCTTAGGAAGGTGACGGGGAATACGTTTTTCGGGGGAAACTGCCTCGACTCCAACATAGAAAAGCTTTTTAAGATTTATCTCTGGTTGTAGATCCATAATTCTATTATGACTTATAATTAGTATTTACGGCAAAGCGAATGTGTAAGTTGAAAAAATCCAGCTTGCTGCGAGAGCATTCCTATTCATTCAATTTGTTAAAATGGTTTGGTACAGCAGCAGGCGTTATTGGTGCTTTAATCTTAGCACTTAATTTGCCTATGAGTGGATGGGGTTGGTTATTATTCGCCATTTCATCTTCGTCTTGGACGTTTGTAGCCGCAGTGATGAAAGACTACAGTTTAATGGTACTACAAATAGCCTTCCTAATGGTAGATTTAATAGGAATATGGAGGTGGCTAATGATATAAAATAAAGTAGTGACCCCAATTTTTTGCGCATTATGTTTTGTAAGTTTCTATTTATCAAGAATGATGTATAAATCGGTGGTAAATGGTTTTAAAGATCAAATTAAAGCTAAAAGGAAAAAACGATGTCTGAAATTGACTCCCAAACCCAAATAGAATTAGAGGCAGCTGCGTTTAGAGTTCTCACAGGACACCTTTTAAAAAGGAAAGACGTCCAAAATATTGATATTATGAATCTCGCTGGTTTTTGCAGGAATTGTCTAAGTAAATGGTATTTAAATGCCGCCAAGGAACGGGGCCTTACTATGACCATGGAAGAGGCTCGAGAGAAAATTTACGGTATGGCATATGAGGATTGGAAGAATAAATATCAAAAAGAGGCAACATTGGACCAACAAGAAGCTTTCAAAAAAGTATTGGCAGACCCGAACCTTACGTCCTGAACTGAAAAGTCGTTAAACTTTTCGGTTTTCGCGTACTCATTAGATAATGAACGGCGTCTTACCAACTATGGGGTGAGGTTTTGTAAATTGAGAGGAAAAATATGTCAGAGGAGACTGGAAACGTGGCGCGCAACCATTTACGTGCTTACATTGATCGAATTGAACGGCTAGAGGAGGAAAAGGCGGCGTTAATGGAAGATATTCGCGAAATATACGCTGAAGCTAAAGGAACTGGTTTTGATCCAAAAATAATGCGTCAAGTTATAAGAATTAGGAAAATGGAGCCTGATCAGAGACAGGAACAAGAATATATTTTGGACACTTACCTGTCAGCTCTTGGAATGCTCAAAAATTTAGATTTAGACGATAAAGTTGATAATAGCTTAATGGAGGTGGACCTCGATTTAAAATGATAAGTGAAAACAGACTCCCAAACTTGTAATCTTTAAGGTCGTTTTGATCCAATAATTTTATCTTGAGTTTTGTTTTTAAAGTCACTCGCATCATGGCGCTCGTGTAATTGCTCGTCCAATTCTCCGCGATGTTTGTTAACCATCCGACCGCGTTTGACTGTTTCTCTTTTGTCGATATCTCTTGCCCAACGCATAGCGTTGGTATAAGCCTCCGCATCAATGAACTCAGCCGCATCATATTGTCTATTTAAAAGTACGCCTCCGTACCAGGGCCAAATCGCTATATCTGCAATCGTATATTCGTCATCACATATATATTGATTGACGGCTAAGTGTTTATCCAAAACGTCCAATTGACGTTTTGTCTCCATGGCAAAACGGTTAATTGCATATTCAATTTTGATTGGTGCATAGTGATAAAAATGACCAAATCCGCCCCCTAGATACGGTGCACTGCCCATTTGCCACATCAGCCACGATAGACATTCTGCGCGGGCAGCCCTGTCACTGGGCAAAAAGGCTCCAAATTTTTCGGCTAGGTATAATAATATTGCGCCGGACTCAAAAACCCGTGTCGGTGGGTTAGTGCTATGATCCATTAAAGCGGGAATCTTTGAATTAGGGTTAATTTTTACAAAATCACTCCCGAATTGTTCTCCATCACCAATCTTAATCATCCATGCATCATATTCTGCATCATTAAAACCTAATGAGAGGAGCTCCTCGAGTAGGATCGTTACTTTAACACCATTGGGAGTGCCTAAAGAGTATAGCTGGAGAGGGTGCTTTCCGATAGGTAACTCCTTGTCATGTGTTTTGCCTGCAATAGGTCGGTTGGTTGACGCGAAGGGGCCACCATTATGTTTTTCCCACTTCCATATCTTGGGCGGCGAATATGATGATTCTGACATTAATAATCTCCGATTTTTGGCACCCGCCTATTTTTTAAGCTCACGGTGCAGGAACATCAGTTTATAAAATTACATACAAACAATAAAAGTGCACGATGTTACTAGTGTGTAAATTTAGGTGCCGCTATAAGATACAATTAGAATCAACATTGATAGTCAAAGAATTTAAATAGGAATAATTTAGTTATTTTTATTAGTAAAAGATAAAAATATCATTTTAATCGCTTATGGGATTATTAGAGATAAATAGTTCCGTCCCTTTAAAGGCATGTATGTTTCTATGATAAGTAAAAAGAAGTGTCATAAAGATTTTGTTGTTTTGGCATTCTATCATTTTATTCAGATAGATGATGTCGAAATTTTGAAGATCTCTATGAAAAAAGTTTGTGAAGACAATAAAATAATCGGCACCATTTTATTAGCGGAGGAAGGTATAAATGCCACGATCGCTGGCGGCAGGGCTGGCATTGATAATCTCTTGTCCCACCTTAAGGTTGATATTCGTTTTTCTAATTTAGTTTACAAGGAATCCTTTACAAAGAAAAAGCCTTTCAAGCGGTTGAAAGTTAAAACTAGAAACGAAATCGTTAGTATGGGTATCCCTAATACCGACCCAAAATCTCTTTCTGGGATTAGAGTCGATGCGCACCAGTGGAATCAGCTAATTCAAGACCCAGACGTTATTACAATTGATACACGGAATGAGTACGAGTGTGAAATCGGGAGTTTCAAAAATGCAGTTTCACCGGGAACTAAAACTTTTCGTGAGTTTCCAGGTTTTGTAGACAAAGCCTTAGATCCTGAAAAACATAACAAAGTGGCGATGTTTTGCACTGGTGGTATACGTTGTGAAAAGGCTACGCACTATTTACTCAAAAAAGGTTTTAAGGAGGTTTACCAACTAGATGGTGGCATTCTCAAATATTTGGAAACCGTCAATCATGAAGAGAGTCTGTGGCACGGAGAATGTTTCGTATTTGATGACCGCGTGACGGTTGATAAAAATCTTGGCCCAGGCTCTTTTAAACAATGCAGTGCTTGTCGTCGACCTTTGTCTGCTAAGGATAGGGAGAGTCCAAATTTTGTACAGGGAATATCCTGTCCACATTGTTATGGCAAAATCAGTGTGAAAAAACTTTCTGCTTTAAAAGAAAGACAGCATCAAATTGAACTGAGAAAAATACGAAAAAATGGAACAATTAGAAATGATAAGAGGAATTAGTAATTATGTCAGATTATCCTTTACTCTATTCATTTAGACGTTGTCCTTATGCTATGCGTTCAAGAATGGCGCTTAAAAAAGCGGGTATTATTTGTGAATTGAGGGAGGTGGTGTTACGCGACAAGCCTTCAGAAATGTTAGAGTTATCGCCTAAAGGAACAGTTCCTGTTTTAAAACTAGCGGATGGCAAAGTATTGGAGGAAAGTCTGGATATTATGCATTGGGCACTTAATTTTCGAGATCCGGATAGGTGGTTAGAACCAATAGATGAGATTGGGGCAATTATTAACCTATTGGATAATGAATTTAAAATCACTCTGGATAAATATAAATACTACATAAAATACCCAGAGTTTTCCCAACAATATTACAGATCGGAGGGTGAAAAGTTTCTTATTTATTTAAACGAAATTCTAACTAAAAATCAAGGTCTCGGTTTATGCGATTTAAGAACAACTTTGGCAGATATAGCGGCATTTCCTTTTGTGCGCCAATTTGCTTTTGTTGATAAGACTTGGTTCGATCAAACTCCCTATAAAATGTTGCAGGGTTGGCTAAATTTTCATCTATCGAGTCCACTTTTTAAGAATGTTATGAAAAAGTACAAAGCTTGGATCCCAGGAGATCCCTTGGTATTATTTGGTGAAGAGGTGAGCTAACTGGTCGAAAAACTAAAACTTTTCTACCCATGGCCTTAGTTCTATTTCCCATGCCCAGCTGTCGCGTGGCTGACGCAAAAAATCATAATAGGTCTTGGCTATATTGTCGGGGTCTAAAAGTCCATCTGACCCTCTATCGTCCCGCGGATCATTCGGTTGTTTAATACCTCCATCAATGACGAAGTGGGCAACGTGAATATTTTTTGGGTGTAGTTCTCGGGATAGACTTTGTGCTAAACCACGTAAGCCGAATTTACCCATGGCAAAGGTGGCGGAATTTGGGTAACCCTTTACACTGGCGGAAGCACCTGTAAAAAAAATCGACCCTCGACCACGTGGTACCATCAGTTTGGCCGCTTGCTGGGCGACCAAGAAGCCACCATAACATGTGATTTTAATTGCCTGTAGAACTAGACCTGGATCTAAGTCCGTAATTGGGCCTCGCACTCGGTTAGACGCATTATAAATTACTATATCAGGTTGTGCGATGTCTGAACTCACTCTATTAAACAAATCTATGACATTTCCTGGAGAAATCGCATCACATTTATAAGTATTTGCACCCGTTTCAGATACTAATGACTCTAGCTTATCTATATTGCGTGATGCCAACGCGACTTTTATTCCTCTTGAGGTGAAAAGACGCGTAAGTGAGGAACTTAAACCTTGCCCGGCCCCCACTATCAGAGCCAACTCATTTGTTTCTACAGTCACTGTCATATTTATTAATTTACTTTAACAGGGTTCACTAATACATGGTGAACCACACCATTTACGTGCTTGATACGTTTAGCGATAGTTAAAACCTTATTTAGCTCTTTTTGGGATAGTGCCCGACCAATAAGATAAATTGTCGAATTTACAACACGAGTTTGATAGTTCGCTGACTTAATACCTTTTTCCGCGAGAAGTTGGGAGTTAAGTTTAGTACTAATCCAAATATCATTTGCTGTATTTTTAAACTTTCCAGTATTTGTGACCTGAACATTATTGTAAATTGTTCTGATGCCCGGTATGCCGCTAGTCAGTGCTATGATACGTTGCCGTTGATATTCTGACCCTACCGTGCCTGTAAGCATTACTCTTCCTTCATAAACATTTGTATGTAGGTTAAAGAATAAGTCGTGGTTTTTACCGCTAAAAAGCCGTTTATTGATATCAAGTTTTATTTCAGCATCTGTGGCAATCTGTTTTAGTAGTCGTTCTTCGATAATAGTACAGCCCTGCAGGAATATTGTGCTTACCATAAGAAAAATAAGTGTCTTGGAAAATTTTGGTGCTGGGAAGGGTAGTTTATTAAGTTTGACTTCCATAAAGAGCCTCTAATTTTTCGCAAAATTTCTCGCGAATAATATGTCGCCGAATTTTTAGGGTTGGTGTCAACATTTCATTATCAATTGTGAATGCTTCATGGCTTAATGTAAATCGGCGGACTTTTTCAATAACAGAAAGATTTTTACTTACACGGTCAACAGCCTCAACTATTACCTTTTTGAAATCGGGTTGCTCAACAACAAATTCTAGGTTAGCGTTTGGGTGTCCATGTTCTTTAGCCCAAGCAGTTGCGTATTCCGCATCTGGTATGATTAGAGCTGTCAGATGTGGACGCCTGTCACCATAAACCATGGCTTGTCCAATTTCAGGCTGAGTCGTTAACATTCCCTCAATACGTTGTGGAGAAATATTATCACCCCCAGAATTAACGATAATATCCTTCTTTCTATCAGTTATTTTGAGATACCCGTCTCCGTCGAATTCTCCTATATCGCCCGTGTGAAGCCACCCATCTTTGATTGCTTCGCCAGTTGCTTCTAGGTTATTCCAATAACCTTGCATCACCAGCTCTCCTTTAACAATGATTTCTCCATCATTCGCTATCTGGCAATCGACACCTTTCATTGGTTTTCCAACGGTGTCTATTCGATTGTCAGAAGGGGGGTTGCAGCTTATTACTGGTGCACTTTCAGTTTGACCATAGCCTTGAAGCAGCTTTATACCAAGCGCAGTAAAAAAAATTCCAATATCATAATTCAGAGGTGCGCCGCCGGAAACTAATGCTTTGAGCTGGCCACCAAATCGACCTTTTACCTTTGAACGAACGAGTTTATCTAGAACAACATTTTGTAAATTTTCAGATAGAGACATGCTAGCGGGCTTTTCGTATTTTTTTCTTCCGAGTTGAATTGTTTTATTAAAAAGTTTTTCAGAGATGCCGCCTGCCTGTTTTACACCCTTTCTAATACGATCGTGCATCACTTCATATAACCGGGGAACAGCGGTCATAAGAGTAGGGTGTACCTCTTCCATATTTTGGGCCAATTTATCTATACCTTCTGCATAATAAATTTGTGCGCCTATCATGATCGGAAAAAATTGACCTGCGGTATGCTCGTAGGAGTGCGATAAAGGAAGAAATGATAAAAACACTTCATCCCCAAGCCCCATTTCCTGCAGTAAATCAATAGATCCAATACAATTACAGAGTATAGCTCCGTGGCTTAACATCACCCCTTTAGGTGTCCCCCCTGTCCCTGAAGTATAAATAAGACAGGCAGTTTCATCACGTGATATACTCTCTATGGCGTTATCAAGTATCGCCGCAGTGTCAGTACACGAATTAACAATTGTATCTAAACTGTGTAACGATATACGATCTGTTTGAACTTCGAGTTTTGGATCAAATGAAATTGCAAATTTTAGGCTAGCTACTTTTTCCGCCGCTGGAAGTACATTCTTTGCTATGTTAGTTGAAGATACTATAACTCCAATTGCTTGGGAATCTTCCAAAATATATTTATGATCTGATATACTATTTGTAACATAGGCGGGTACTGTTATTCCCCCTACAGCCATAATAGCGAGATCGGCGATAGGCCAC
>DEBE01000141.1:0-3572 GCA_002348425.1 Alphaproteobacteria bacterium UBA2964
GTTAACCAACAAAATGACGGAATCACCTGGGTAATTTTTAATCGACCAGAAAAAAGAAATGCGATGAGCCCAACCTTTCATGCTGAAATGGTAGAAATTTTAGATCTCCTCGAAACAGATCCAGATACAAAACTTGTAATTTTAACGGGCGAAGGGGTTTCATTTAGTGCCGGACAAGACTTAAAGGTGTTTTTCAGAGAAACCGACGGTCGACCGGATTTGAAGGCCGCTGCATACAATAATAGTAAGTGGCGCAACGAGAAGCTTTGGATGTACAACAAGCCAACCATTTCGATGGTAAATGGGTTTTGTGTTGGTGGAGCCTTTACACAGTGTATTTGCTCTGATTTTGCTATTGCGTCCGATGACGCCACCTTTTGCTTGTCTGAAATTAACTGGGGTATTCTTCCGGGAGGCATGGTTTCGAAAATGGTTTCAGATCTATTTAATCAGCGTGACGCCATGTTCTACGCCTGCACCGGTAGGACCTTTAACGGAAAAGAAGCAGCGAATATGGGTATGGTTAACTATTCAGTTCCAAAGAATAATCTTCGTAGGGAAACTTTAAAGTTGGCTAAGGAATTGCTGGAAAAAAATCCAAATGTTCTTCGCGGCACCAAACATGCGATCCGCGCTACGCAAGACATGTCTTGGCGCGCTTCTGCTGATTACTTGGCTGCCAAAGGTGCAGAAATAAAAGCTCGAGATGCTGTCCGGGGTCATGATGCTTATGCTGAGGGTATAAGACAGTTCATCGATGAAAAGGCCTACAGACCGGTTTTCTCACCATACGTAGGTGCGGCAGACGGTAAGACGACTGCAAAGGGCGGTAAACCGAGGGCATCTGCAGCACGTAAACATAAAGGACGGCAAAAGAGAAAGATGAGTAAGAAACAATAACTTATTTATTTGCTAGGTGAGAAAATAAACGTTGGTTCAAATAATAAAAAAAAACGATAGAAAATTATGAAAATTCTAATTGCGGGAGCAGGTTTAGGGGGATTGTCGGCGGCAGCGTGCCTCCTCCAAGATGGTCATGAGGTTATGGTTTTTGAACAGTCTCCCGTGCTTGGAGAAATTGGAGCAGGAATACAATTAAGTGCCAATGCTATGCATGTATTGAACCATATAGGGGTTGGAGAAGAAGTTTCCGCTATTTCTGTAAGGCCCAGAGCTTACGTATTTCGGTTGTTTGATACTGCCGAGGTTATACAAGAGTTTTCCCTTGCTGATGAACACCTAGCCCTGCACAAGGCGCCCTATAACCAAGTTCACCGGGCTGATTTCCATAAAATTTTAGTCAATCGAGTAAAAGACCTAGATACCGATTGTATTCATCTCAAAAAGAGATCGGCCGGTTTCATCGAGTCAAATGATGAGGTGAAAATCTTATTCGATGACGGAACATTTGAAATTGGTGACCTAGTCATTGGGGCGGACGGGGTAAAGTCACGCATAAGAGACCAAGTTTGTGGACCTGTTCAAGCAGTCTACACTGGTGATGCAGCGTGGCGTGTTACCGTACCGACGAACGACCTCCCTCCCAATTTTATAGATGAAGTGATGTCAGTTTGGATGGGGCCTGGAAGACACGCAGTCTGCTACTATATTCGTAGTGGGAATATTTTGAATTTTGTTGGTGCGGTTGAGACGAAGGATGAACCGGACGAGAGTTGGACTGCAAAATTTCCTTGGGAACGGTTTAAGGCGGACTTCAACGGTTGGAATGAAAAAGTGCAAACAATTATTGATCTAGTTGATCGTGATGCATGCTATCGTTGGTCGATGTTTAAACGACCTCGTTTAGACTTTTGGAGTACTAACCGTGTTACAATTCTTGGTGATGCCGCTCACGCGACTATACCTTACTTGGCCCAGGGTGCCGCGATGGCAATTGAAGATGGCGCCGTATTGATGCGTGCACTAAAAAAAGAAAAATTGGTTTCGGATGCCTTGAAACTCTATGAGCGTAATAGAATAGATCGGACTGCTCGGGTTGTAGAAGCTTCTGATGCTAATAAAAAGCTTTTTCATCTAAATAGTGTTTCTGAACTCCGGCAGGCTTTTGCCAAAAGAAACGAAGGAAGAGATCGCAACGCCTGGCTTTACTCCTATAATCCTGTAACCGTGAAATTGATATGATAGAATTCTAGCCGTCTAAACCTGTTAAGGGTAGGTTCTTAACCTCCCTGTTGACTTTGAATGGTTTTCCAGAGTCGTTCGGGAGAGAGGGGCATGTCTACGTGATCTACACCAATGGGCTTTAGTGCGTTGATTACTGCATTCATAACGGCTGCTAAGCCTCCTACATTTCCCGCTTCGCCGGCCCCCTTTACCCCGAGCGGGTTTGTTTTCGTCGGTACCGGGTTTGCTTTCACCTCCATGAAACTCATGTCTTCAGCTCTCGGCATCGCGTAATCCATGAAAGATCCAGTGATTAGTTGACCGTCACTGTCATAAATAATTTTCTCCAGTAGAGCTTGGCCGATGCCTTGGGCAATTCCTCCCTGTATTTGGCCACCTAACAGTAGGGGGTTCATGACCGTGCCAACATCATCCACAACATTATAGTTGATGATCTCTGTGACGCCAGTTTCGGGATCAACCTCTACCTCACAGACATGGCATCCATTGGGGTAGTTCATTATATCGGCGGTGTATGTTGCATGTTCGTTTAAACCTGGTTCCATAGTTTCAGGAATTTGTTTGGGTGAAATGGCTACCTTAGCAATAGCACTAAAATTAATTGTTTTGTCCGTTCCTGTAACAGAAAAGATGCCCTCTTTAAAATCTATATCTTCAACTGCTGCTTCCAGTTGATGTGCGGCCACTAGTTTTGCTTTTTCTATAATTTTATCGGTCGCCATTAGAACCGCAGACCCCCCTAGGGTGGCGGATCTTGACCCCCCGGCACCGTGCCCAAATGCAACCTTGTCGGTATCTCCCCATATATAATTTATGTCCTCTGGACGAAGTCCTAGTTTGTCGCAAACAATTTGTTTGTAGACAGTCTCATGCCCTTGTCCTTGGGTGCATGAGCCGGAAAGTATGGTTACAGTTCCTGAGCGATCCACTCTGATTTCAGCGGCTTCGATACCGGGTGCGGCTGCCCGTTCTATTGTATTTGATATGCCGATGCCACGTAATTTACCTTTTTGTCTAGCTTTTTGGCGTCGATGTTCAAAGTTTTTATAGTCCGACATTTCCAAGGCCATATCCATATTCTTTTCAAATTCTCCGGAGTCATACGTGAAGGTAAGTCCGGTTTTGAAGGGCATGGATGCTGGTGGAATAGTATTTATTCTTCTGAGTTCTGTTGGTTCAAAATCCAGCTCATCCGCAGCAAGATCAATCATGCGCTCTACAATGTATGCGGCCTCCGGACGTCCTGCGCCGCGATAGGGGGTCATTGTGTTTGTATTTGAAAGAACGCCGGTAACTGAAATGAAAATAGCGGGTGTTGTATACACCCCTGCAATTGTTCCGAGGTTGTTGATAGCAGGGTTTGGTGTGGCGCCGCCGATGTAGGCACCAAGATTAGCTATGCTGCTGGCTCTGAGCCCAAGGAACTT
>DEBE01000141.1:3995-5481 GCA_002348425.1 Alphaproteobacteria bacterium UBA2964
ACCGGTTGGTTTAAAATTCGAGATGCCAAAAGACACAATGGATTTTCTGAATAAATTGGTGACTTCATGCCAAAGCTACCGCCAACATCCTGAGCAATTACGCGCACCTTGCTTTCGGGCACTTTTAGAATTCGTTGTGCCAGCGTTGCACGATAGGGGTGAACACCTTGCAGTGTAGTGTAAAGTGTATAGCTGTCATCAAACCTATTGTAGGAACCAGTGCAACCGCGCGGCTCCATTGTAGATGCCATTACTCGTGTGATATCCAACGTTTTTTTGACAATATGATCAGCCTTAGAGAACGCGGTTTCAACTGCTTCTTTATCTCCAACCTCATGCTGGAAACAGATATTATCGGGGCAGGCATCGTGAACGACGGGTGCACCCTCTAGCAGCGCAGCCTTGCCTGAAGTGACAGATGGAAGGACTTCGTAGTCAATCGCTATCATTTCGCAGGCATCTTTGGCTTGGTTCTCTGTCTCAGCTACGACCATCGCAACGTAATCGCCCACACGCCTCACGCGATTATCGACAACAATAGGTTTCATCGGGGGTACAAACATCGCTGTCCCATCCGGCCTTTTTCTTCCTGAGGCTACAGGCAAGTCACCCCATCCGGACTTAGTCCAATCGTCTCCCGTTAGTACAAGGAGTACACCTGGAGCTGCCTTGGCTTTATTTATATCGATATTTTTAATTTCTGCGTGGGCAAAGGGTGAACGAAGTATTGAAGCATGAGCTGTATTCGGAAGTTGCGTATCGTCGACGTATCGTCCGCCGCCGCTCAGAAGCCTCGGGTCTTCTGAGCGAGGAATTGGCTGCCCTAGTGCGTACTCACCCATCTTTAATCTCTCCCTCATTAATCAACTAGTTTTAATGTAATAGAAAAGAAGGGATTTGGTAGGGGAGAATTCGACTTTTAGATAAATTTTCGGTTCAGTAGCCCATACCGTGCAGATCTATTATGATATTTTAAAAATACTATGGCCCGAAAGTAATAAGGCGATCAATTGGGTCTTGGGAAAATTAAAAAAATGGCAGATAACAGCGCAACATCATGTGAAAGCCGGGTGTCTTTAAGGATACAGGCTCCGGTTTATGGTATTGGGCTATTTTGTACCTCGGTTTATTACATGATGGTCGTTACTGTTCCTGTTTTCGTCGCTTCATTGGGACTATCATATCTTTGGGCGGGTATAATCCTTGGTTGTCGTCCAGTTTTATCACTCTTTTTTTCAATACACGCGGGCGCTCTTATGGATCGTATCGGGGGCCGGCGCGTCATGATATTTTTTGGAACAGTAGGCGTAATCGCTCCCTTGTTGTACCCCATCGCGCCAAGGATGGATTGGATATGGCTGCTTTTAATCAGTCAAATGTTGGCTGGAATGGCCGATTCCATGGGTTGGCTTGGCGCTCAAACCCTCATAGGGCAGCATATGAAGGGTCAAACAAAGTACACGGGGAGGCTTAGCGCTATTATTCG
>DEBE01000112.1 GCA_002348425.1 Alphaproteobacteria bacterium UBA2964
TGCATATCTGATTTCCCAAAACCTATTCCGGGATCAATTGCCAAGTTAGAGCGCGGTATTCCCATTTTTTCACAACGGTTAACCATTTTTGATAAATATGTAGTAATTTCATATGGAGCATCACCATATTGTGGGCTTTTTTGCATATTTTCTGGTTGCCCTTGCATATGCATTAAAATTGCAGATGCTTTTGCCTGTTTTACAGCCTCTAAAGACCGGTCATCGGACAATGCACTTATATCATTAACAACTGTAGCTCCTGCTGCCAAGGCTTCACGCATTACGTCTGGACGCCTTGTATCAACAGAAATTATAGTATGTTCCTTTATAAGACCTTCTATGACTGGAATGACCCGGTCAATTTCTTCTTGCTCTGAAATCGTTCTCGCACCTGGTCGAGTAGATTCCCCCCCAATATCAATAATTTCCGCGCCGCATTCAATCAATTTCAAAGCATGTTCTATTGCGGCCCCAATATCAGAAAAACTACCCCCATCATGAAAACTATCTGGTGTGATATTTAAAATGCCCATCAAAATTGGATGGTCCAATTTAAGTCCTGCAAAGGATAAACTTGGTCTTGAGGCGGAATCAATAAGGCGAATGATCACCCTTTCTAGATCTACATCAATCTTTTTGGCCCATTGAAGAATTTCAGCAATATCCGCTTTGACCTTCAAAGCTCCTTCACCAGCGGGTATATACAGCTCTACCCTATTTAATTTACACAAACCCGTTGGGTCGGGGTTGAGTTGAAAACCAGATTCTAAGTCCGAAAAAAATTCAAAGGTCCCCGGTAAAGCGGAGGCGTTTTTAATTTGCATTAAATCATTACTATTGCTCAGGAACCTGGTTGTGGCTCCGGCTTTAGATCTGGCTCGCCACCATCTTTTTTGGTTTTTATGCCTGAGGTTGGCACAGATGTTCGTCCCTCTTTATCTGGGGTGCTATCATCGGGATCTGGCCTAATTATTGTTTCTCCCTGAAGCAAGGCTGTAATTTCTTCTCCAGACAGAGTTTCATATTCGAGTAACGCCTGAGCCAAAACTTCAAGTTCGTTATTATTTTCTGTTAAGATACGCTCAGCAGTTTCCATACCTGCATCAACAAGGTTCCTAACTTCTTCATCAATTAGTTTGGCAGTAGCATCCGATACATTCTTCTTTTGTGCTACCGAATGACCCAAAAATACTTCTTCTTCATTATCCGTATAACGCAATGGTCCCAGTTTTTCACTAAATCCAAATTCTGTTACCATAGAGCGTGCCATACCCGTCGCCTGTTTAATATCATTGGCCGCACCAGTCGTAACATTTTCATTACCAAAGGTTATTTTTTCGGCTATACGGCCACCAAAAGCCATCGCAATCTTTGACTCTAGTTGAATTCTAGACATCGACAATGCATCACGTTCTGGTAAAGACATCGTGACACCCAATGCACGACCCCTGGGAATAATGGTTACTTTATGCAACGGGTCGTGCTGAGGTACATGCAGTGCGACAATAGCATGACCTGCCTCATGATATGCGGTTAGTTTTTTTTCGTCTTCGGACATCACCATGGAACGGCGCTCGGCTCCCATCATTACTTTGTCCTTAGCATCCTCAAATTCCGCCATCGTTACCAATCGCTTATTGCGTCTAGCAGCCATCAATGCCGCCTCATTTACTAAATTAGCCAAATCTGCACCAGAGAACCCGGGGGTGCCACGTGCTATAACCCTAGCGTCAACGTCTGGGGCCAAGGGTACTTTTCGCATATGAACTTTTAAAATTTTTTCACGACCCAAAATATCAGGATTGGGCACAACTACTTGCCTGTCAAATCGGCCAGGCCTCAATAAAGCGGGGTCCAGGACATCTGGACGGTTAGTGGCAGCAATGAGAATTACTCCTTCATTGGTTTCAAATCCGTCCATTTCCACAAGAAGTTGATTTAAGGTTTGTTCACGTTCGTCGTTTCCACCTCCCAAACCAGCTCCGCGATGACGTCCCACAGCATCAATCTCATCAATAAAAATAATACATGGTGCGTTTTTCTTACCTTGTTCGAACATATCGCGCACTCTAGAAGCACCAACACCTACAAACATCTCTACAAAATCAGAACCAGAGATTGTAAAAAAGGGCACGTTAGCTTCACCTGCAATAGCGCGAGCCAACAATGTTTTTCCAGTCCCAGGAGGTCCTACCAATAGAACCCCTTTGGGTATTTTACCTCCTAGTCTTTGGAATCTTTGTGGATCTCGTAAAAATTCAACCACTTCCTCAAGCTCGGTTTTGGACTCATCGATGCCTGCAACATCCTCAAAAGTTACCCTGCCAGATTGCTCCGTGAGCATTCGTGCACGGGACTTTCCGAAACCCATCGCCTTACCACCTCCACCTTGCATTTGTCTCATAAAGAAGATCCAGACACCAATTAATAGCAACATTGGAAACCAAGAGATTAGGATTTGTATAAGCGAAGGCGAATTACTTTCAGTTGGTTGCGCATTTATGATAACACCACGCTTAGTCAATTTTTCAACCAAATTAGGGTCATTGGGCGCGTAAGTTGAAAAACCTCGATTATCATTAAAGGTACCGGAGATGTCGTTACCTTTAATAACTACTTCCCTCACTTGACCGTTTTCAACCTCTGCAAGAAAATCAGAAAATGGTATTCCTACTTGGCCGCTTCTGCCACTCGGTCCCTGAAAGAGATTAAAGAGTGCTACAAGCAGCAGACCAACAACAAGCCATAGAGCTAAATTTTTACCTAGATTGTTCACATTAAAATTCCTACGAGATCTAAAATTCTTAAATTCTGTCTTAAAATTTCATTTTCTTATAGATTAAATAGTGAATAACATCGGTTATACAATAGAAAATGAGGCATTTGTTGCAGATCTTCTTGGCTGAAAGTCTGCCTGAACCATAACTACGCTAGCAGGATTTGCCTCTGTACGTCTATAGCCTAAATGAGGAACGCAAACCAAACCGCCTTTATCCCAAAGTGATGGCAGAGACTGACGAACTGACCGCTTAACATCAATTTTCCTTTGCTCACCCTCTAATTTTATAAGTCTGCGCGATAAGTTATCTCCAAGCGCTCTAATTATATAGCTTGTAGATTCAGATTTTTCACATTTGGAAAGCCGAACTCTGAATCGACCATCCCAATGAACCCAAGACCCCACTTTTATTTTCTTCTCTTCACACCTCGCAGCTTCTCTGATGACCAAAATATCGTTTTTATCGCATTGTAATTTGCATCCAGCAAGGGTTCGCGAAGCAAACAAACCTTGTTTTTGGAGTTTTTTCATTACGTTATTAATTCCATTGTGACTAATAGGGTAAAAATGTCCTCCAATAGTACCCAACAACCTTTCCAAAGCACGTATTGCTAATTCTCTATCAACCTCTTTCAAAATTTTAGATTGTATTCTTGCATACCCCAAATCATTAAGTTCAGCTGCCCTCACCAAAATTTGAGTCGTTTGATCATCCAATAAATTACGAACCTTTGCCAAATGCCTTGCTGTAGTTCCAAGTGCTCCTGATGAAATTTTTTCCTCTCTTAAAACGGGTAATAATTTTCTTAGCCTTACCCGAGCGAAATTACAATTTTGATTTGAGGGGTCCTCCACCCAGCTAATGCCACGACTTTTAGCTGATCTTTCTAGCCTAGCCTTTGGAACGGAGAGACAAGGTCTTAATATTCTAACATCCCTATTTTCTCTTATAGCTGAAATACCAGCCAAACCATCTACACCTGTCTTTCTGCCAAGTCTATGCAGTAATGTTTCCGCTTGATCTTCTTCGTGATGGGCTATTAGTAAATGGAGAACACCTCGACGGCGACACCATTCCGACAGCAGCTTATAACGAGCCAATCGAGCGGACTCCTGAACCCGAGTATCGGGTTTTGGGCCAATCCACGGCAGGATATACATGGGTATCCTTAAAATTCTAATATTATTTTGTGCAATTTTTGCTTCAGACAATGACGTGGTTCTTAAGCCATGATCAACAGTCAACGCGTAAATTCTACCTTTACGTCGCTTAACCCAACGAGAAGCTAAAATCAGCAATCCTGTGCTATCGGCTCCACCGGAAAACCCAATTGCTAATTCCGGGCATTTCTCGAATGGCCCAAGAGATTGCATGAGTCTGGAAAATTCTCCTTCTCCGATTGGTTTGTGGTTATCTATTGTCATAATAACTTAATGGGAAGGTTTACCAGGGTATCAGCGCCTACAACTTGATTTCTTATGTTCGCGATCTAAGCGCCTATTGACCCGCGATGTAAGATTCTTAAATGTTTTTCGCAATTTTTTGTATGTCATACAGGCTTCCTGATCTTTTCCCAATTTAGATAACGACATTCCCAAATTTAACAATGTTGCTTGCGCTTTTTTACTATTAGGAAACCTTTGAAATCCTTGGGCAAAGGTGCTCGCCGCTTGCTCAAAGTTATCTCTCACAAAAAACGTACGGCCAAGCCAATAAAAGGCATTGGATGCAAAAGGATGAGTTGGATGAGCTCTTATAAATGCAGTGAACGCTTGTTCCGCAGCCTCATGGTTTTGTTTAATAATTAGTGAATACGCTTTCTCAAATTGCTGTTTCGGTGTTTCCTTGACGCTTATCACATTCTCCGAAGAACTATTTTTAGTCCCAAAGGGTTTCACTCCTTTATCTGCCCCTTTGATCGATGGTCCAGACGGCCTAACTAAAGGCTTGGGGTTGACACTCTGTTGAGAGGATTTAGACGAGAGTGAACCGTTTTTTATGGCGGGGTCTAAACGATTCTCCAGAGTTTCCAACCTCAAAGCCACGTCTTTATCGAGAGTATTGAGACGCTTTTTTAAATTGGAAATTTCATAATTCAGTTCTTCATTGGTCCCGGTTAAACGCCGAATTTCAGCGTCAAGTTGGGTGATGGTGTTGGAAAGCCTTGCCAAGGCGGTATTCAATGACTTGCTCTCCGGGGGGCGAGAAATTTTTTTAGCAGGCAAGGCCTTACCCCGATAAACATACTTTTGCAGTATTGTAAGATCATTTTGCATACGTTGCAAACGCTTCATAATTTCTGGCGAGTGCTGTGCCTTCACAGGCTGAGATAAAGCACCTATAAAAAAAACGAGTGAGATAACCCCAAGTATTTGGATACAATTAATGCTAGACAATGCAACTCTCATTATTAATTCCACCGCCAACAATCAAACAATTATAAGACAAATTCTGGTTAAGGACTACTTTACTAATCTACTGTAGTAACACTACGGCGATTTTTAGACCAAGCATCCTCAACAGAACGTGCATCAATGGGTCGCTCCTTACCATAACTGATGGTTTTGATTCTATTTTGATCAAGACCAAGCGCCACTAAATAATCACGGGCTGCGGTCGCACGGCGCTCACCTAATGCAAGGTTATACTCTCGCGTACCTCTTTCATCAGCATGACCCGCAACAGTTACCGTAACATTTGGGTTTTTGCGCAACCATTGAGCTTGTTTTTCAAGTGTAGATCGAGCATCAGATGATAATGAGACGCTATCTAATCCGAAAAATACCCTGTCTCCAATATTCGTAACAAGGTCTTCCTGGCTCCCCGCTGCAACCCCGCCAGGGGCAAGTTTCGCTAATTTACGATTTTTGATAACACTAACTGGGGCTAGAGAAGTTGCAGCCGTTTTGCCACTAATACTTCCACTCCCCTTGACAGAACCAACATTATCTGGAGTTGTTTCACAGGCACCAAGTGCGAGCGCAACTAATATTATAGTAGGAATTTTCCAGTCCATATTCGACTTTCCTCTCATTAATAATAAAAAAAATCATAAGCCTTACGCTCGATTCAATAAAGACCTCTTCGCTATCAAACTCAAACTTTCTTTAAAAGTTAACAACCAAATAGATTCCATATTTCCTTACTTAGGAGGCGACCAAGCCGGGTCTGAAGCATCCGTCGGTGTCTTAATTTCCCTTTCATTATGTCCCGTTAAGTCAATAGAATAAAGTTTTGGTTTGCCTCCTTCTTTACCTGCAGGGGGCTGACGAAAAAACATTAAAACACGTCCATTGGGAGACCATGTGGGACCTTCAACTGCAAACCCCCTAGCAAGAAGCCTTTCTTCATTTCCATCTGGTGTCATAACACCAATAAACCATTCCCCCGGGGTTTGTTTTGTAAAAGCAATTTGATCTCCGCGGGGTGACCATACTGGAGTAGAATATTTTCCTCTGCCAAAAGTAATTCTTTTTTTATTCCTTCCATCTGAATCCATGACATAAATTTGTCCCTTACCTCCGCGAGTTGACGTAAAAACGATTCTTTTACCATCCGGTGAAAAACACGGCGACGTGTCAATAGCTGGGTGTCTGGTTAATTGTTGATAACGTCTGGTGCGAAGATCCATCACAAAAATATCTGAATTACCATTTTGGGCCATCGACATAATCACGCTTTTGCCGTCTGGAGAATAACGGGGTGCGAAAGTCATTCCATCAAACTCGCCCAATTTTTCGCGTTGCCCGGTATCAATATTACGAATATAGACCCTTGGTTTTTTACCAGGCGGATACTCAAGATATGTTATTTCCTGTTCCGTAGGCGAGAACCTCGGAGTCAAAACTAGGTGGCTGCCGCTAGTGAGATATCTGTGATTTGCCCCGTCCTGATCCATAATAGCTAAACGTTTAATTCGCTTTAAAGCTGGGCCGCTTTCAGCCACGTATACAACCCTTGTATCAAAATATCCTTCTTCACCTGTAATTTCGCTATAAATCGCGTCAGCGATTATATGGGCAACACGTCGCCAATTTCGCGGCTCTGTATCTGTTCGCAACCCAACAAGTTGTTGTCCCCGCAACACATCCCAAAGCCGAAATTCAACCCTCAATTGCCCGTTTGGTCTTAATTCTGTACTCCCCACGACTAAAGCCTCGGCTTGTATTTGACGCCATGCTGGAAATCTTGGCCTCACCCGAAGGGAATTTCGTCCTTGTATGAACGCCCTCGAGTCAATTAAGCGAAATAAACCCGACCTTTGCAGGTCGGAAGATATCACACTCGCTATATCCCGACCAAGCGTTATGGCCTGAGTACCTGACCCAAAAAAATCTGGTAGTGCTATTGGAAGTGGTTCAATTTTACCACTATTGATATCAACCTTCAGAGTGGCTTCTGCAGGCAGTACCGCAAATGCGACGTACAATATCGATATAGAGAACAGCTTTTGTAAAATCGGTAAAATAATTTTGAAGTTAAATTTCCTCATTTTTTAATCAGCTCCATTTCGACATCAACGTCCCAAGGCCTCACTTGGATCGAAATTAAATGTAATATCATTCCAAAATTCATATTCTCGATAGGGTAATTTCAAAGGGCTACAACGATGTAATGCGCGCAAGGCACTTTCAGCAACCACCCGAAAAGACTTGTCTGTTTTAAATCTAAATTTATCTATAACTTTGGGGAATCCCGCCAACAATTTACCATCTCGCCCTAATTTTATTCGCACGCTAATTTTCATTTTTTGAACATCCTTAGCACCACCTGGTATATGCCAACATGGCACGACTTGCTTCCTTACCAATTTAACTAAGGCATTCTCCGCTTGGCGAATCGAATATGCCTCCTCAACCGATTTTGAATCCGATTTAATGGATTTGCTTTTTTTATAAACTGGCTTCGATAAAGATTTCTTTCGCTTGGTCAAATCTTTTAATAGTTGTCCAAATTCGTCTTTATTGGCTGGCTTACGCTTTGGTTTTGGTGCAATTCGATTGATACTTTTTAATCGTTGATTCTGTGGTTTTTTCACCTTTTTTATTTTGGGTTTTATTTTCGGTAGTGGTGCAACCACCATCTTTAAAGGTTTAGATGAAGCTTTTTCTTCAGGAACGACTGACCTCGGCAAAGGTTTAGGTGTTGCCAATGGTTTGGGTATAGATGGCGCTCTTTGTTTTTCCTGTTGTTTTTTCAATTTTACAGTTTTGGGCAAAACTTTGGGCGCTAAAGTTGCGGTCTTCTTTTTTTGCTTTTCTTCCTTCATAATTATATCAACTGACATTGGCGGTGTGTATTGAACTTTAGGCGTTTCGAATAAATTTGGAAGACCAAAGTATGCAAATGCTATAACTAAGAAATGAAGTACGCCTGAAATTATTGCACCACGTTTCATAAGTCACCGCAAACTCCGACGAGTTTTAGCTCCTTGCGCTTTAGTTATTAGTGCAACACGATTAAACCCCGCCTGATTAAGTGCTCCCATTACGGACATAATTTGACCATAGGCTATTGTCTCATCTCCACGCAAAAAAATACGGGTTTCTTTTATATTCTTTGTGATTGCCGCCAAACGCGGTAGAAGTTTATCCCGTTCTATTTTTGTATCCTGAAGATATAAGCGACCTTTTTTATCAACGGTAATCACCAAAGGTTCATCCTGCCCTACAATACGATTCGCCACTGTTTTAGGTAGATCTACGGGCACACCGACCGTTAGAAGTGGTGCCGTCACCATAAACACAATAAGTAAAACTAACATTACATCGACAAGAGGAGTGACGTTGATTTCACTCATTGGAGAGCGACGCCGCCAGCGTCCAAAATTTCCCTGTCTGGTAGATTTCTCATGGCCGATTTTCATGGCCATTTTTAATCATTCTCCTCAAACTGCCGCGATAGTATCGCACTAAATTCATTCCCAAAACCTTCAAGCCTTGCCGCATACCTTCCTAAGTCAGTTGAAAGTTTATTATAAGCCACTACCGCAGGTATAGCCGCAACTAAACCTAGAGCAGTTGCAAATAACGCCTCGGCAATTCCTGGCGCAACAACAGCAAGCGAAGTATCCTTGGAAAGTGCTATAGCCTGAAAACTATTCATTATTCCCCAGACTGTTCCAAACAAGCCAATAAATGGTGCGGTAGAACCAACAGTAGCCAAAAATGTCATATTACGCTCCAAGACATCAATCTCCCGTCCCATTGTTACGTGCATAACCCGCTCAATTCTCTGGGCTAAACTCGCTTTTTGTGAGTTTTCTGAAAGGCCTTTCGAAGTAGAACGACGCCATTCATGCATTGCCGCTTGAAATATAGCTGACATTGGTTCTTTGGGACGATCTTGTATTCGGTCATACAAATCTTCTAACGAGCCTCCAGACCAAAAAACCTCCTCAAACTCTTCTGCTTGGCTCCACAGTCTTCTAAACCGAATAATCTTTTCAAAAATTATCGTCCAACACCAAAAAGAAGCAAGCACTAACACCACCATCACCAATTTGACAATGATATCGGCCTGCAGAAACAACCCCCAAATTGAAAGATCATTTGTAACAGAGCCGGCTATTGCAGCGGATACTACCGCAGTTTGTTCCATTTATTGATCCAATCTTTATATTGTTAAAAAACTCTAACATCCAAAAGTGGCGAAAGTGCGTCACAAAAACTTTTGGGTAATCTTGTTGGTTTTCCATGTTTATTAACACTAACCAACTTAACGAGAAGGTTCGCAATCCGAATAGTTCTCCTCATAATTTTCTGCTCTACCCGCAGACTTGCCGGTTCAATTACAATTTTACCGCTAGAGATTATAAGTTCATCTTCCAAATATGATGATGCGAAATAATCAGCTTCACAACGTCGAACAACAAAACTTATCCCATACTTCTTGGTTAAAATGGAGTGGGGAAAACCAATACACCTTAACATTTCCGTTCGTGCACGTTCCGCATATTTAAGATAGTTAGCGTAATAAACGACGCCACCTGTATCAGTATCTTCAAAATAAACCCTGATAGGCAGGGTGTGTGCTCCATTTTCAATTATACCCATTTCAGGAGTCATTATCATCACTCGAAACAGTGTCTCTTTCATTGGTCGACAAGAGCTCTAATTGGGAAATTATCTCTTGATTTGGCTTAAGGCCTATATGATCAAAACCTCTTTGTGTTACCAAACGGCCACGTGGTGTTCGTTGAACCAATCCTTGTTGAATAATGAAGGGCTCAATAACCTCTTCTATCGTATCCCTTTGCTCCGACAAGGCCGCCGCAATTGTTTCCACGCCAACGGGGCCTCCACCAAACATTTCGCAAACACATCGTAAATATCTTCGATCCATTTCATCCAAACCGATCCCGTCCACCTCTAGTCTATTCAGAGCAACATCTGCCATATCTGCATCCACAGCACTCCCTTTAGCTACAGCAGCAAAATCGCGTACACGACGAAGTAGTCTCCCTGCAACTCTTGGGGTACCTCTTGCTCGGCGGGAGATCTCGCGTGCGCCCCCATCGGTTAGATCAAGATTAAGAAGATGCGATGCACGCCTCACGACTTTCTCTAACTCCTCAGCACTATAAAAATTTAAACGCAATGGAATTCCGAAACGCTCGCGTAGGGGGGTTGTAATTAGCCCCGAACGTGTGGTTGCACCAATAAGGGTAAATGGTTTTAGATCAATTCGAACCGAGCGCGCAGCTGGACCCTCGCCAATGATCAAATCAAGTTTGTAGTCCTCTATAGCGGGATAAAGAATCTCTTCAACAACGGGAGATAATCTATGTATTTCATCGATAAACAAAACATCGTTGGCTTCAAGATTGGTCAAAATTGCCGCAAGATCGCCGGCTTTAGCAATCACGGGACCTGATGTCATCCGAAAACCAACTCCCAATTCTCTGGCCACTATTTGCGCTAATGTTGTCTTTCCAAGCCCAGGTGGTCCATGAAACAGGACATGATCCAGCGCCTCTCCTCGGGTTTTTGCAGCATCAATAAATACACTCAGATTATCGCAAATTTGTTGCTGTCCGATAAAATCGTCTAAGGCCAATGGCCTCAATGAATCTTCTATTTTATCATCAGTATTTGTATCAGCTTTTACAATGCGGTCTTTCGTCATGCATTTAGTTCCTTAAGAGCGGACTTCACTAGTAATTCAACACTAGTGGTGTCTGACGAATTCTGCGCAATCTTTGAAACAGCAGCGAATGCAGCGCTTCGTGCATAGCCAAGATTAACTAAAGCGGAAATAGCATCTGATACCGCATTAGGCTGACCGTTTGATATTTTAGAACGCATAGCGTTGGAAACCACATTAAGGTCAGCCGTTTTTTCTCTTAACTCGGCTAAAAGTCTAACTGCAAGGCGCGGACCTACACCCGGTGCTCTAGTTAAAGTCGCTTTATCTTCGGCTATCATTGCATTTGCAAGGTCATCTGGTGACAATGTACCCAGAATTGCAAGCGCTACCTTTGCTCCAACGCCCTGAACTGTTGTCAGTAAACGAAACCAGTCTCGTTCAACTTGGTCAATAAAACCAAAAAGATGAATGTGATCCTCACGTACATGCATCTCCACAAAAACTGTGATTGGGTCTCCCACCTTATCAAATGACTTAAGCGCACGCGACGAACAAAATACCAAATAGCCGACGCCGCCAACATCAATGACAACTTCGTCTAGCCCTATGGTGTCCAGTAGGCCGGTCAGTTTAGCTATCATAAAACCTTACACTCACCTTAGAATTTTGAATTAGTTTAAGTAGCAACCTTACTCTCCTCCCACAGGCTCAGGCTTCGGCGATGATGAGCATGGCAAACCGCAACGGCTAGGGCATCTGCCGAATCTGAACTATCTATGACTGCATTAGGCAACAGCATTTCTACCATCATTTTGATTTGGTCCTTGCCTGCATGACCAGCACCAACCAGAGAT
>DEBE01000173.1 GCA_002348425.1 Alphaproteobacteria bacterium UBA2964
GCGTTTATAGCATTATCAACCTTTATAGGCTTTGGGGCCAATGAGTGGGTTAGTTTAAATTTTCTTAGGAAGGGATACACGCTTTCTGGTATTGTCGCCGCTCGACATCGTGACGCTGCACTACGACGTTGGTATGACTTTGGTGGCAGCGCTTTGATTCAGTGACCCCATAAGGAAATAAAAATGAAAGTTGTGGTTATTGATTACGGATCAGGAAATCTAAGGTCTGTTTCAAAGGCCCTAGAATTGGCTGCTTCAGAACTCTACAGAGGTTATGAGGTGATAATCTCAAGCGATCCAATAGAACTGAATGATGCAGATCATGTAATTTTGCCGGGAGTTGGGGCTTTTGGCGATTGTTATACGGGCTTGATGGCCATTGAAGGAATGGGAGAGGCATTGAAAGAGGTAACCCATTGTCGTGGCAGGCCTTTTCTTGGTATTTGTGTTGGTATGCAGTTGATGGCGGATCGAAGCCTAGAGCATGGCGAACATGCGGGTCTTGGTTGGTTGGCGGGCGAAGTTTGTCCCATGAAGCCGACCTCACCCGAGATAAAAATACCGCATATGGGTTGGAACGAGCTTACATTAAATGAAGCAGACCACCCGGTTCTTTCTAGCGTAAAAAATGGCGACCATGCATATTTTGTTCACAGTTTTTCAATGGAGTGTGCGAACAAAAAAGATATTTTGGCAACAACTCACTACGGAACCAATATTGTCGCAATTGTTTGTTCGGGAAATTTATTAGGTACCCAGTTTCATCCTGAAAAGAGCCAAAATACCGGATTAACAATTCTAAAAAATTTTCTTGATTGGCGCCCTTAATTTAAAGCGGACTATTAGATGGTGTCGAGATGAATAAAAATAAATCCAACAGTTTTGTTCAGCATATATTAGCACTATCTGAATCAGAACTTGCGGATCTCTGTGATGCCGCAGAATCCGCTATTCTTGATGGCGGCGGTTTTGGCTGGTTACAGCCGCCCCCGAGAAATGTTCTGGAACGCTATTGGCGTGGAGTAATTGTAGTGCCTGAACGTGACCTTTTTGTAGCTCAATTTAATGGTAGAATAGTGGGCTCAGCACAGCTCGTTATTGCCCCCGGAAACAATGAAGCTCAGAAACACATTGCTAGTATAACGACAAACTTTGTTGCTCCGTGGGCTCGAGGTCATGGTCTTGCTCGACAGTTGACCCTGGCCGGCGAGCTCAGGGCTAAACAACGCGCGATCAAAATTATAAATTTGGATGTGAGAGAAACCCAGGAAGCAGCCATTCAAATGTATGAAAGACTCGGTTATGAACGTTGGGGTACCAACCCAAATTATGCAGTTGTAAATGGGGAAAAGATAGCCGGATATTATTATACCAAAAAGCTAGGAAGCCTAAAAAAGGGGAGGAAATCAAAAACATGATTTTATTTCCAGCGATTGATCTAAAAGATGGTCTTTGTGTTCGATTGCTGCGAGGTGATATGCAACAAGCGACAATTTTTAATCCGGATCCCATCAGACAGGCCGAGGATTTTGAAACGGCCGGGTTTCAGTGGTTACATATGGTTGATCTTAATGGGGCCATTGAAGGAAAGCCGGTAAATACAGAAATTGTGAGTAAAGTTGTCTCATCAGTTGATATTCCTATTCAATTGGGCGGAGGCATTCGTAATAAAAAAACGCTCGAACATTGGATAAATATTGGCGTGAACCGGATTGTTCTTGGTACAGCAGCCTTGTCCGATCCGGAATTTGTTTTTCAGGCATGTGCCGATTTTCCGGGAAAAATAGTAATCGCAATCGATGCTCGAGATGGAATGGTTGCTATAGACGGGTGGACTAAAGATTCTGGGGTGCGAGCCTTGGATTTAGCATTGCGTTTTGAAGACAGGGGGGCTGCCGCAATTCTATTTACAGATATTAATCGTGATGGCGCTATGGGTGGGGTCAATATTGAAGCTACAGTGGATCTAGCGTTTTCATTAACTACGCCGGTGATAGCTTCAGGCGGTGTTTCATCGCTGAATGACCTAAAAGAGCTTAAAGAAAATGCGACTGCAGGTATACAGGGTGTAATATGTGGTCGGGCACTATATGATGGTAGAATTGAACCTTCTGAAGCTATTGCTTTGTTAAGGGATTAAAACGAAGAAAGCTTTAAAAATGCTAAAAATGCGAATTATACCCTGCTTAGATGTAAAGAATGGGCGCACAGTTAAGGGGGTTAATTTTGTAAACCTTATAGATGCAGGTGATCCAGTGGAGCAAGCAAGGCTATATGATAAAGCGGGCGCTGACGAGTTGTGTTTTTTGGATATTACGGCTTCTCATGAAAATAGAGATACATTATTTGAAGTTGTTAGCCGCACTGCGGAACAATGTTTTATACCCTTGACCGTTGGCGGTGGCGTGCGAACGAATGAAGACATTCGAAAGCTTCTCCTTACGGGGGCTGATAAAGTTTCGATTAACTCCGCTGCCGTTCAAAGACCCGAGTTTGTCGGAGAAGCAGCAGCTAAATACGGATCGCAATGTATAGTGGTGGCAATCGATGCTAAAAATTGTGGGTCTCAGTCATGGGAAATCTTCACTCACGGTGGCCGTAAAGCTACTGGCATTGATGCTGTAGAGTGGGCGAAAAGAATGGAAAAATTCGGTGCAGGTGAAATTTTACTCACCTCTATGGATCGCGATGGAACAAAAAATGGATTTGATTTGGAATTAACTCGTACTGTTGCAGATGCTATATCAATTCCAGTAATTGCTTCTGGCGGTGCGGGAACCATTGGCCATTTGGTGGCCGGTATTCAAGAAGGGCATGCCACTGCGGTGTTGGCAGCATCGATATTTCATTTTGGAACTTTTAAGATTTCTCATGTTAAGGAGCACATGGCGGCTGCCGGCATTGCTGTCCGAGGGGTTTAGTCAGCATTATAATCCGAAAAACGGAGTTGTTTAATGGGTGATTTAGATAGACATAGTGAAGTTTTACAAAGGCTTTATGACGTAATAGAAGTTCGTAAAAACAAGAGCCCGGAGGCATCGTACACTGCAGAGCTATTGAGTATTGGTGTGGAGAAGGTGGCGCAAAAGTTGGGTGAAGAGGCGGTCGAAACTGTAATTGCGGTCACTCAGGGAAAAACTAACGCAGTTATTCATGAAAGTGCTGACTTACTATATCATTTACTGGTAGCGTGGGCTGTCACTGGTGTTAGGCCAGAAGCTGTTTGGGCGGAATTAGCTAAACGAGAAGGTAAATCTGGAATAACCGAGAAAGCTCTAAGAGGAAAGTAGGTCGAAAATTTAATAGCAGAAAGTACTATGGCAATTTATGATGAAAATAATATCTTTGCAAAGATATTGCGCGGGGAACTCCCCTGTAAGAAAGTTTTGGAAACAAAACATGCTTTGGCTTTTCATGATATAAACCCTCAAGCACCAGTTCATGTATTAGTCATACCTAAAGGAGCATATATTTCCCTAGATGATTTTGTTTCTAAAGCAAGTAATGATCAAATTGTTGGATTCTGGAGGGCCGTGGGTGAAGTGGCACAAGTTCTCAATCTTACTGACAGTGGTTTTCGAATTCTGTCTAATCACAGTGCCCACGCTCACCAAGAGGTTTTTCACCTTCATGTCCATATCTTGGGCGGGCGGCCACTTGGCCCCATGTTGGCGGGGGGCGATATCCCGCCAGATGGGACGTGGGAGCCTTTCGGCTAGTTTTGATTGTTGAGATTGATTGATGAGGATTTATTTTTTTTTAAATTTGAATTTTATTCAAAATGTTAATTCTTTATGACGGCACCACTTCGGTTTGTGCAATTAAAGTCCGTTTAACTCTATTTGAAATGGGCTTAGAGTTTCAAAGTTATAACGTTAATTTAAGGGATGGAGAACAGTTTTCCTCAAATTATCTTAGGCTGAATCCAAACGCCGTTGTTCCTACTTTGATTGATGGGGACACAGTTGTCCTAGAATCAACCATAATTATGCAATACATCGAAGAGTTAAATGAAAAAATTTCTTTGGTGCCGCAAACCCCGCAAACTCGAGCGATCATGCGCACCTGGTTAAAAAAAATCGACGAAATTATCCACCCAGCCACCGGTGTTCTTACCCACGCTACGGCATTTCGACCGTCCTTCCTACAAAAATCAAAACAGGAACAAAAAGTTCATTTAAATAAAATACCAGATATTGGACGCAGAAATCGACAGGAAGCAGTTTATAGAGATGGGTTGTCTTCCCCATTTGTTGGAAACGCAGTGTGGACGTACGATAAATTCATTAAAGAGTTGGATGACGTCTTGAAAAGGCAGGATTTTATTGCTGGCCGACTATATTCCTTAGCTGATGCCGCGGTGACCCCCTATATTAATAGATTGTCAGCGCTCAAGTTGCTGGCGGTATGGAAAGAGAAAGCCCCAGCGGTTTGTGATTGGTATAAGCGCATCCAGTCAAGACCATCGTTTGACTTGGCCGTGACGAATTATCTCGAGCAGGGTGATATCAAACAATTTTCTCAGGTTGACGATAATATCTCAGATGTAGCAAGAAGAATTTTAAACTAAAAGAGGGCTTATTAAGGCTATCTGGTTTTCAGATCATCATATCGCTCTTCAATAGCGTCCCATATACGCTGCTCGATCTGTATTCCGTCAAGAGCATTAATTTCTTGAATTCCCGTCGGTGATGTCACATTAATCTCTGTTAAATAATCACCAATAATATCAATACCTACAAAAATTAGTCCTCGTTCTTTTAACGTTGGTCCGATCATTTTACAAATTTCAAACTCTTGATGTGTCAATGATGTTTTCTGTGCTGATCCCCCCGCGTGAAAATTAGCCCGGGCATCTCCTGAGGCTGGGATCCTTAAAACGCCGCCGACTGGAGCGCCGTCTACTAATATAATTCGTTTATCTCCTTCCCTAACTTCGGGCAAATATTTTTGAATTATTATTGGCTCCCGATATTTTTCCGCGAACATATCTAATAGCGCCCCTAAGTTTTCGTCCTCAGGCAAAATGTGGAAAACATCGGCCCCACCATTACCATACAAAGGTTTTACAATTATATCTCGGTGTTCTTCACGAAAGGTAACGATTTGGGCCCTATTGGAAGTAATTAAAGTGGGTGGGAGAATTCCCTCAAAATGAGTTGCGAGCAATTTCTCGGGCGAATTGCGCACTTGTATCGGGTCATTTACAACAAGAGTCTCGGGGTGAATGTGTTCCAAAAGATGCGTTGCAGTAATATATGACATATCAAATGGGGGGTCTTGTCTCATTAAAACAACATCTAACTTAGAAAGGTCAGTGAACTCTGATTTTCCCAGAGTGTAATGGTTATTTTTTTCCCGCCTTAATTCGGCTGGCTTTATTTCCGCAAATAATTTGCCATTAACTAGGGCTAGGCTAGAAGGCAAATAATAAAACAGTTTATGTCCCCGTTTTTGCGCTTCAATTGCAAGTATAAAGGTACTATCAACATTGATATCGATATTTTCGATAGGATCCATTTGGATCGCGACAGTTAAACTCATTTGGTTCCTTTGGCGTTAGCAGGTTAATAAGGAATTTAGTGAAGGATTTTTTTTACCTTAAACAGCATAGTTTCCGCCTCCCTGCGTTCCGAGTTTTTGGCGGTTTTTTCTATAAATCCTTCTAATATTTCAGTAGATTTTTTTAAATTACCTATTTTGTAATAAAATAAACTCGCCTCTTGTAAAATCACCCATTGGCTTGGGGCTATTAAGAGCATCCGTTCCATAATCTGCATGGCTCTTTTTAAATCATTTGAAGATATGGCACGCAATTTAATATTATTTAGTAATCGAAGCAGTGTTTCTCTCGAACTTAGAGAGCAAGAATGTTGTGGTAAAAGTTCTGTGTCCATTCCATTGACCTGCTTTAAGATGTGTCTTAAATCCGGCGTGTCTCGTTCGATGGCGTTATTAAATGGATCGATGATTTTTCTTTTGGATTCATGCTCTAGACGGATTAGAAAATGTCCTGGAAAATTAATGCCGGTTGCTTTCCAGCCTAATCGATGTGCTACGTCCAAATATATTATTCCTAATCCTACAGGCAAACCTTTGCGACGTTCAATGATATTTATCATATTGGCATTTTGGGGATCATCATACGTATCACTATCACCAGTATAACCCCGATTTGTCACGATTATTTCCTTTAGGCAATTTATTCGATTATCCAGAGTTGCTTTCTTTGTTTTTCCAATGATATCACTTACGTCACTGGCTATTTGAATTAGATGATCAAGATAAAATTCTATTTTCTTATTCGGGTTGTCCATTGCACCCAACAAAAGGGCAACCCCCCCTATTTCAAATTCCTCATCACACAACTTGCCAATTTTCCTCAGCGTGTTTTCGATATTTTGAGATGATTTGATAGAAAATGTTTTCATTGGTTTAACCACGACGAATTTTTTTTTCTATAATTACATAGCTCAAAACCCGCCTTACGTAATTAATTTGTCTCGCATGGTTCAAAACCCGCTCAAGTTCATCGGCAGTATCAGCAACACCTAAAAGGTAAACAGTACCCCTGACAACATTTATAGAATAGTTTATCGCAGCTATTTTTTTGTCTAATGCTATGGAGGTCTTTAGTTGCGCGGAGATCCAAGCATCTCTTGTAAAATCTGCGAGACTATTTGCTTTAAAAACCCCCAATTCATTAATGACTTCTTTAGCCCCCCCCGCTTTCCAAGCTAAACGAACCGCATCCTGGCGTAGCTGGTCGCTGGAGACTAACCCTGTTAATAGGACGCGCCCGTTAAATACGGCTATGTTGGCCCTTGTTATTATTTCTTCATTATGATCAAGCCATAAATTACTGATACGGGCCCGAATACCTAAGTCAATGGCGGCGTTTTTCAATCCCCGTTTGTCTGACACGGCATTGGCGACCCAGGCGCCTGTTCCCACGGCCGCGCCAAAACAACCACTGAGTAAAACACCTGTAAAGCATGTGATGGTGACAATAATTGCCGTGTGTTTTAAAGACTTAAAGAACATTTCAAATTTCCATTTCTTTCTCAGCCATTTTGCACAGTTGGTTTTTGGGTGCCAAGATCCAATTTTATTAGAAAGCAAAAAAGTATTTTATGGGATTATCTCTATAATTAGTCTCTTTCCGATTTAAGTAAAATTGCTCTTTGGTAGAGGGATCTGCGCGGCAGATTCGTTTCCAACGCTACAGCGTCAACCGCAGTTTTGACACTGTGTTTGCCCAAAGATTCTATCAGAATCCGGTCTATTTGGTCTTGTGGCAGGCTTTTATTATTCTGTTCCGGGCCAATTACGACGGTTACTTCTCCCCTCGGCAACCGGTTATCTTCAATATTTTTAACTAGAAATTTTAGACTTCCCCTCAAGATTTCTTCATGTCTTTTGGTTAGTTCTCGGGCTATTATAGCATCTCGGTTCCCTAAAATATCAATCATATCTGATAAAGACTTAATTAAACGGTTAGGAGACTCAAAAAAAACCAATGTTGATCCAGCTTTGGCAACATGCTCTAAAGCTTTTCTACGCCCAAGTGTTTTTTTTGGCAGAAAGCCCCCGAATAAAAATCTGTTTGTTGGTAGCCCTGAAGTGCTGAGCGCGGCCAATAAAGCTGAAGCACCAGGTACTGGAATGACCATCACATTGTTTTCTATAGCTGCATTAACTAGTTTATAGCCTGGATCAGAAATTAATGGGGTGCCGGCATCTGAAACTAACGCCACAATTTTGCCAGATTTTAAAAGTTTTATAATTTTTGAAGTTACTTTATGAGCATTATGTTCGTGATATGAAATTAAGGGAGCAGTCAAGTTAAACTCAGATTTAATTCTCGCTGTAACTCTTGTGTCTTCGCATGCTATAGCGTCTGAAGAGCGCAACACAGCGATTGCACGGACGGTGATATCATTTAAATTGCCGATAGGTGTTGAAACGATATGAAGTCCTGGTTCGACAGTGGTATTCCGTAGTTTGTCCTCTAAAAGCGCGCCTATAGATTTTTCCAACGATTTGACTCATGTATTTTTTATACCGATTTCAATTTTTTAAACCGAATTTGCCACCATCCGCTGTAGTATATTTCAAGTTATTTGGTGTATTAATTTTGATGATCCTCACTGCTTGCGAACCTCACAAGGGTAAAAGCCCGCTAGTTAGTGCGCAAGGGGCAAAAACATTTATTTTATCACCATCTAAAACAGGCACTGCGTCAAGCTCTACTACATCGGCCGGCATCCAAAGTTTTTTCTCCCGGAGCTCCCCCGAAAATCAAGTAGTAAAATTAAAACCACCGAAAAGTATTTCAGATCAGGTGAGAGTCGGCT
This sequence comes from Alphaproteobacteria bacterium UBA2964, assembly GCA_002348425.1. The sequence goes on from DEBE01000173.1 coordinate 8,358, forward strand.
TATTACTGCCATTATCAGGACCCAATGCCGCCTTGGGTAAAAAAATGATGGAAGCAGGTCTTTTGGCGATTTTTGATGGCGCCAATGATAAATTTGTGGTTCTTCCTAGAGATACTAGGGGCACCCCTGAAGGTGCTAAAGCGGCGGCGCAAGGTGCAATTGATTCTGGTGCTAGATTGCTGATAGGGCCTGTTTTTGGGAAAGCAACAAAAGAAGTAGGACCTCTAGCAGCTGAGGCATCAATTAATTTAATATCATTCACCAATGACATCACTGTTGCAGCGGAAGGAACATTTGTTTTTGGGTTTCTGCCGGAGGATCGCTTGAGTCGTATTGTTGGTTATGCGGCTTCAAAGGGGGTCAAGAAGTTTGCTGCTTTGATTCCTCGGGGAAAATTTGGTGAAAAAATTTTGGCTGATTATAAGAAAACTGTAAAAATTTTTGGCGGAACTTTTGTAAGCTGTGAGCGTTATTTACGTAATACAAATTCTATTACCGGTGCAATTAAAAGGTTGGGTGAATTTCAAACACGGAGAGAGGCATTAATTTTAAAACGAAATATTTTGGAGGAAAAGAATGATCCAATATCCAAAAGAATTTTAAAAAAACTTCAAGAAAAAACAGTATTAGGATCGTTGCCTTTTGACGCTGTTTTGATACCGGAGACAGGAAAAGAATTAAAAACGATAGTATCATTACTCTCTTATTATGAAATCAACAGTAAGGAGGTAAAGTTTATTGGCATTCATGACTGGTCATCACCCTCTCTGATAAAAGAACCTTCATTAGCCGGTGCATGGTATGCGGGTCTTTCACCCCAACCCTTTTCAAACTTTGTGAGGCGTTTTGCCTCTGTGTTTAAAAAATCACCACATCAGTTGAGCGCTTTAGCCTATGATGCCATAGCGTTAAGCTCCATCAAAGCTAAGGAGGGGGCTAAAGGTTTTATCTTGGAAAAGCTTACTGGTGAAAATGGATTTTACGGAAGTACAGGTTTGTTTAGGCTTCGGCCCTCTGGCACCGTCCAACATATGTTTTCTGTGATGGAAGTAAGTCCGAAAGGTGTAGAGGTAGTGAGCCCCTCCCCAATTTCATTTTCAGTCTCAAAAACATCGGAAAAAAATATCAAGTAAGGTATATAAATGGAATAAATACGAATTAGCTCAGCATTGCAGCTAAAACTGAGTTGAGCCGCAAGAGTCCCTTTTTAGTGGCCCTTAAACCCTTTTCATCCAAGACGAGATAATCTTCAACTAAAAGTGGCCTCAAGCGTTTTGGATTTAGGGCATCTTCAAATTCCACTCCGGTACGCTTTATAAAATGTTCCCGCGATATCCCGTTGGTAAGTCTTAATCCCATGAGTAAAATTTCATCAATCCTGGCATTCAAATTAATTTTTTTATATTTTCGGGTCGCATGACCCTTTTTTCTAACAGCGGCAAACCATGTTTCGGGCCCCGGAGCCTGCTCTGTTTCATAGGTCTCATTACCTATGGTAATTCTCCCGTGTGCGCCGGGACCTACCCCGATATAGTCTCCACCGGTCCAATATGTGAGGTTGTGTATGCATTCTTGTCCAGGTCGTGCATGGTTTGAGATTTCATATGATAGAAGGCCTTTTTGCTCACAGATATCTTGGGTAATCTGAAATAACATGGAGCTGACTTCTTCATCGGGAAGCATCAAGGTTCCGGATTTTGCCTCGGCATAAAAGGGTGTACCCTTTTCTATCGTTAATTGATAAAGAGATAAGTGACCCGCTGCCATCTGAATAGCCTCATGTAATTCAGATTTCCAATCAGTCGTGGTTTGTTGAGGGCGCCCATAAATCAAATCAAATGAGTAACGGGGAAAAATTTTGTTTGCCAACTCGATGGCTAAAATACCAACTTTTCGACTGTGTTTTCTTCCTAGAAATTTTAATGCGTTGTCATCTAATGCCTGCAAGCCGATTGAAACACGATTTAAACCAGCACTACGAAATTCCCGAAAATTTTTGATCTCTACTGATGTGGGGTTAGCTTCAAAAGTGATTTCAGTTTCGTTTTCTAAGGTCCAAAGTTTGGATGCTTTGTCTATTATGTCAGCAGCAATAGAGGGTTCCATCAATGATGGCGTCCCGCCGCCAAAAAAAATACTTTTTATTTTTCTTTTAGGCGTGTTTTTAGCCCAATACTCCAACTCTGATAATAAAGCTTTGCCCCAATCCGGTTGTTCTATATTTGGGCGCACATGAGCGTTAAAATCACAATATGGACAGCGAGATATACAAAAAGGCCAATGAATATAAAGAGCGATCTCGTCGCTTGATGTTAATTCAGATGGTTTTTTATTGGGCAAAACAAAATTCTACTAGTTTTGCAAACGCTTTTGAACGATGGCTTATGGTGTGTTTTAGTGCAGGTTCGATTTCACCGAATGTTTTTTTAAAACCAGCGGGGATAAATATAGGGTCATAACCAAACCCTAATTTACCCCGGGGTGGCCAGGTTAGTTCTCCATCAATGCGCCCCGTGAAAGTTTCACAATGACCGTCCGGCCAATATAAGGCGAGGGCAGCAAAAAAATAAGCCCGTCTGTCTGAAACATTTTGGAGTCGTTTTTCCACGAGGCGCATCGCAAGATTAAAATCTTTATCTTTTCCAGCCCAACGAGCCGAATAAATTCCCGGGTCTCCATTTATTGAGGGAATTACTAAACCGGAGTCGTCAGAGAGAGAGACTTGTTTAGTGGATAATGAGGCGGCACGAGCCTTAATTTCGGCATTAGCTGTAAATGTTTTTCCATTCTCCACTGGTTCATCTAAATTAAGATCTGCTGCGGAAAGACACTTTATTCCGTGTGGTTTTAATAAATCCTCAATTTCAACCACTTTGCCCGAATTGTGGCTTGCAATGACAATTTTAGAACCTAAAAATTTTCGGTGTTTGCTCATTTTTGATCAAATCATTACAACAAAGCATTTTTTTGTAGTTTTGTTAATTCTCCGATTCCCTTGTAGGCAAGGTCTAAAAGTTCATCAAGGAGTTCGCGACTAAATGGTTTCTTTTCAGCGGTGCCTTGAATTTCTACAATACCGCCACTGCCCGTTAAAACATAGTTGGTATCTGCGTCTGCATTGGAGTCTTCCGGGTAGTCTAGGTCTAGCGTGGCCACGCCCTGAAATATTCCACAGGAAACGGCACCAACAGAATCTTTCAGGGGGACTTGATCAAGTTGCCCGTCTTTTACCAATTTTGAGAGAGCATAGTGCAAAGCAACCCAAGCACCGGTGATAGAGGCCGTGCGGGTTCCACCGTCTGCTTGAATTACATCACAATCGATCCGAATTTGTCTCTCGCCCATCAATGATAAGTCTGTTACTGCCCGTAGAGACCTTCCAATAAGCCGCTGTATTTCTTGTGTCCTCCCACTTTGTTTTCCTCTTGCGGCTTCCCGCGCAGTGCGAGTGTGAGTAGATCGTGGCAGCATCCCATATTCGGCGGTAATCCAACCGGTGCCAGAATTGCGTAAAAATGGCGGAACTTTTTCTTCTATTGATGCTGTGCATAGAACGTGGGTATTCCCGAACTTTGTTAGACAAGACCCCTCGGCATAAGGGCTAAATTTTGGTTCAAGGCTGACTTTTCTCATTTCGTCAGCTTTGCGACCTGAGGGACGGGTGCTCATTTGAATAAAGCTCCTACTTCTGAAAACAATAAGCTAAATGTTGAAAGCTAACGTGAATAAACAACGGCGTCCACTAGCACTTAACTTCAATCAGCTTATTGACGTTGAAAAATTGCAACATTACATTCTATGGATAATCGTAGAAGACCAGAAATAAGTTTTTGGTCCAGAAAAAACAA
>DEBE01000215.1:0-1486 GCA_002348425.1 Alphaproteobacteria bacterium UBA2964
TTGCTGGCTATTTGCACGGATGAAATTTTAGGCATCATGGTGTTTGCAGCCTGCGTAAAATTAAAGGTTTTGATATACCCATCATCGTTTGACCCTGCGTAGGCCAATACAAAGTTATCGTGATCCATCATCAAGAGACTGTTCCACTCACCATCATTGGTATCGTGTTCATAGCTAACATTCTCCGTGATAGAACTGCCGTCATCTGGCACAGTGAAAAATTTCACATTTCCATCGCTATTTGCACTTCTGTAAGCTAGCATAAATTTATTTTGATCGATAGGGATCATCGAATTCCACTGAGTGTGCTCTGTATCGTGTTCGATCTTTTTCACTTCGGTGATCGATGAACCATTAGTAGGAATGGTAAATGTTTTCATGAATCCATCGGTGCCGGTGCCTTCATAGGCCAGGACATAGGTATCGGTATCAACCTTTTGAAGGGAGTTCATCCTGTTGTATTCAGTGTCATGTTCGATTTGTGCTATCTGCGTGATCGTTTGACCATCTGCCGAGATCGTGAGGGTCGTGATATAGCCATCCGAGCCAGATCCAGGGTGTGCTAGGGCATATTTATCTCCCGCTAAATGCTGCCATGAGGACTCATACATTTCTGAACCTGTGTTAGATATACTTAATTCATTGACCTGGGCAATAGTAGCGCCGTTGACCGTGAAGGTCTTGACCCAGCCGGCCCACTGACCCGAAGTTTGTGGACCGTAATTGTAAGACCTGTAGGCGAGCGCGTAGGTATCATTATCGATCTTGATTAAACTATTATAGGGGGAGTTTTCAGTATAGTGATCGTGCATATAGTTACCCAGTTCAGTAATCGTGCTACCATCGCTCTTGATCTGAAACACCGTTAACCACTGCCCCCATTGATTGGATACAGTTGTGCCATCATGCTTGGCTCCGCTATTGTATCCATAATAGGCCATGAGGTATAGATCTTCTGACATGCGAATAAAAGAGGGGTATTTTGCATCGTTTTTTGTTCCCCACTCTTTTTCAAGCACCTGGGTGATGGTGTTGCCATCTTTGCTTATCGTAAAGGTTTGCAAATATCCATCGGTACTGTTACCGGAATAGGAAAGAACGTAAGAATCCTCATCGATCTGAATAAGATTATTGTACAAATTATAATTTGTGTCGTGCTCAAGATTGGTATTTTCGGATAAACGTTTATCGTAAAGGTTGACCGTGTTATTGTTTTGCGTTGTCGTTGAGACATTTCCGCTCGCGTCGTAAATAGAATTTGCAACTGGGGATACTGTAAGCACCTCTAGACCGTTTGCAGTTCCCGACGTAGCAAATGTCAGGGTGTAGTTATTATTGCTTTGGGATAGCGCCGTTGGCGTTTGGCTATTTAAGGTAGCTGCACCGCCATTGATCGCTAATGAAAAATCCTCTTTTGCCAGGCTACCGCTACCGTTATTGGCGCTGTAGGCGGTTTCGCTTAAGGCTACCGTCACTTGTGTGTTTG
>DEBE01000215.1:1877-4840 GCA_002348425.1 Alphaproteobacteria bacterium UBA2964
CTTGTGGCCTGCATAGCGGTCCCGCTTGCATTGTAAATACTGGTAGAACTAGCAGGTCTTAATGTAATTGACTCTATACCAACCGGCGTTCCGGTCACGGTAAGGAATAAACGAATCACCGTTTCACCACCGGTTAACGCACCAGCGCTTCCTTCCGAGGTATTGTTATTCTTTTTTATGCTGCTGATTACCGTGTTGGTTGCGATACCTAAGTTTCGTGAAAATGTCAAAGCCAAATCACTGGCCTCGATCGCGCCACTACCGCCATTGGTATCAAACCCACCCGCGCTAAGTGTAACATCCGCGTAGCTGTTGTTTGATGCGAGGGTCATGGATTCAAAGCAAAAGCCTAAACATGCTGTGATCGTGACCAGTCCATGCCCTTGGCGTGCTCCTGCCTCATTTGATTGGTTTGATCCATTATTATAGGATCCACCACCACCACCAGCGTTACAGTAGCTGTTAGAGCCGGTACCACCGGAATATCCACCAGCACCAGCACCACCGATACAGCTATTTCCATGCGCGGATCCACCGCCACCAAATCCCCCAACTGATGCTGCTACACCAACTGTACTGCCCCCTTCACCACCATTGACAAAGGCCCTACCTCCACCCTGATAGCCAGAGCTCCATCCAGGATTTCCTCCATTGGTTAATAAACCGCCACCGCTAGAAGAATAACTACCCGAACCGCCCGATCCATTGGTACCCGGGGTTCCCGTATTACCGGTTCCATAACCTCCCGTGGTTCCGGTTAAGCCATCACCTCCATTATCATTACCGCTGTAGGTGTTTGATCCACCGCCCCCACCTGCAATGATCAGCGGCGTGATATCGGTAGAAGCGTTGCCGGTTTTTTTAACCACGAAGGTTCCACCGCCACCGCCACCATCATAACTATTTCCCAACCCCTGTTGACCTACTAAGATTTTCAGTACATCACCTTGCGATAAGGTAAAATCACCTTTCATGCGGGCTCCTTTACCACCAGTAGCATTATTAGTGTTTCCTCCTTGAGCACCCCAAACCTCAATCGTATAGACCCCATTCGCTGGAACGGTCCACTCCTGAATTCCTTGGGTGTTGATGGTAACCCCGCCGTTTAAAGTATTGCCACCAGTGTAGGTAGAATTTATCTGTGATTGGGTGGGGCCAGTTCTCCCTGTTGCGCCCGCATTGGTGAAGGTGTATACCGTTTGCGATAACGCTAACGAGGGCAGAAGGAGAGCGGTAAATAAATTGGCTCGTATGTATGTTTTTAATTTCATTAGATCAAAAGTGGATTATCATCCAGCTTAATTTCTACTCTAATCTCAATAGTGGTAAAATTATTTAACTAGTTTGAACTTACTGTTGCTGAGCCAAAGGTCAGAATCTGCACTTCGACATCATCTTCATCCACCAATTCAGAATTATCTGTAATCTCTAGGATGGATTCATTAAATGACTGCTTCGTATTGAACAGGATGGTGGCAACTTTTCCCGTGCCGCTTTTAGCGACCTCATTGCCCATATAAAAATAATTGATATCCAATATGCCTGCCGATGGATCATCATCATAAACAAAGAACGATGACGTTCCAGTCTGTACGCTATCGGTAAAGAAATCACCGGTACTAACATTGGTTACAGTCAGGCGATTTGCGTCGTATGCAATTTGGGCATGGATACCTGAAATATTTTCTGCAGCAACGACAAATACATCAAATTCTGCAGCAGCGCCGATCGACGTTGAATTTGTGGATGGGTCAAACACCAGTCCAGGCGTGTAATTCGAATCTAAATCACGCGGATTTAGCTCTGAATTATCGTAGAGTTCGCATCCAATTATGAACAGAGTAATGGTTGGAAGTAATATTTTAATCAAGCGCAATGGAAAACCTCAATTGTGGTTGGTTAAGTTCTGGATCGTAGACCAGATCGATTTTTTTATTATTTCTAGATGCCATTTCTTCATTAGGCCCATTCATATAAGCATCAACAATATTGTAAGCATGGACCGCTCCCAATAGGTACATCAGGATCGATAATTGATTCTTAGACGATTTAGCATCATTGGATGCATTGTCGGATTTTGTTTTCAAGCTTCTAATTTGGTCCGATTCGGTGGCTGCCAAATAATCGGTATGAAATTTTCTGGTATCATCATTGGAAGCATTCATATTGCTATAGAGAAGGTAAGCAATCGCTCCAGCGCCCATCTCACCCGCAAAGAAATACAGTGCTTTTTGCCGCGAAAGAGGTTCGTTATCTAAAGCGTTAGAGGTATACAGCTGTCCCCATCCAGGAATGATCGCTGAACGGACCGCCGCAGCGAGCGGTGTCTTAGGTGCGGGTAAAGCCTCTTGGGTGATAGTACCTTTACGTTTTTGTAGAAGGGAGCGAGGCGCTTTTACACCCATCATCTCCCAAGCGAGTATTTCAATCTCCGTGATCAGACCATCTACAGGGCCGTTGTAAGTTGCATTTTTTGTCTTGGCCGCAGCACCGGTGGCCACTTCAAACATTTTCGCATCGATCGTGTAGGTATCGCCTAATTTTCCAATCGCACCATTAATCATAAATTTTACACCAAGCAGTGCCCCAACTTCAGCAGCACATTCTTCGGAGGTACAGCCAGCTTCATCGTATCCTTGCTCTTCCATGACCTCCATCATTTGGCGTCGATCCACTAAAATTGCTTTGCCAGTCGCATCCACCTCAGTTGCAAATCTATCGGTCAAGGTTTGCGCTTCAAGTTGGCTTATTCCCCTAGGATCAAAGTCCATAATAGCAACCGTAACCTTTTCACCGTCTTCGGCTCCTGTGCGTTTTAAAATCAGAGGTTGCGGGGGTTTCATATCAACAATCTCCCACGCTAAAATCTGCATTTCGATCAACAAGCCACCCGTCGTTCCTTCAAAGGTAAGGCTTTTGGCGCTCTCCGCTGCTCCCGTCGTGACCGAAACCATTTTCATATC
>DEBE01000215.1:5230-8371 GCA_002348425.1 Alphaproteobacteria bacterium UBA2964
CCAAGAAGCTCCCCGATCTGCGCAGAGCATTCATCGGTGGTACACCCAGACTGTTGCAAGCCCTGTTCTTTAAGAATGTTTTCAAGCATTTTTCTATCCACCAGGCGCACAGCACCGGTGTTCGGCAGCTCAGAACGCAAACGCTCTACCAGTGTTTCAACCTCATACTCAGGAAGGCCATTAGCAGCAAAGTCCAACACCGCAACACTAGGCTGGGAAAACGCTACTGCTGTAAAAACCAAGGGCAGAGTTAGGCGTAAATTTTTAATTATGTTCATACTTTTTCTCCACGCAAATAATTAACGTATTATTTGATAAATATTTATGCACAATATCACAATATAAAATTAACTAAAAATATAAAAATTAACTACTCCATAAATAGAAGATTATTTCAATCGGATCAGGCAAAAAATTTGTATTAAATATGAATATCAACTATTTACGTAGCGAATATAGCTAGCTAGTGTGATTTGCCATGTGATTTAGCTCAAGTAGTAAAAACCGGTTATCAATAGCGGATTTTTATTACAAACGTTCAAAAGTTTTTGTACTTTTCGAGCCTGAGGTAAGTAAAAAAATGTTGACAAAATACGCAGATACCCTACAAAGACGCGGATTGGACACTTGTTCATCGCAGATAATAGCTGAAGTTTTAGAACATTTCCCCAAGTCTATTTCGGTTAAGCAATTGGCGCATAAGACTGGTAAAACGGAAAAATATATTAAAAGCAAAGTTCGCGCGATGAAAAAACAAGATGTCCCGATCACTTTAAAGCGCGGGTCAAGAAGCAATTATGTTTCTACCAGTCTGTTCGAGCCGGTACATTGGATTTTAAAAGAAAAAGAGAATGCCGAAATGGCCCTTGAAGACTTGAATTCGATTAAGATGAATGGCGATCCTTCGGTCAACAGAAAAAAGAAAATCGTTAAGAGAATTTATAAAGAATATCTCAGGGATATGAATGATCTGATCGATCGTTGGTATTCGCTGAGATTGATTCAGTCATTAAAAGATGACTAGCCTTATATTGATTAATTAATAGCACCATTTCTGGGGTTATTTTATATTAATTCATCTCCATATTTGCTTGAAGTTTTTTCTTCTAATTCTGCTACTAGCACCCTTAAAAAGTGAGTCATACTATGTTGCTATCTATGGGAATAATAATACCAATGATGGCAAATCGATTTCCTATCCCTTTCGAACGGTAGCGCACGCTGCCACGGTCATGAGCGCAGGGGACACCTGCTTTATTCGTGGCGGAACCTATCATGAAATTGTAAACATCACTGATAACGATGGTATGGATGGAATGCCGCTTGTTTTTACCAGGTATAATAATGAACGGGTAATTTTTGATGGAACGGTTTCCATCGACTCAAATTGGGTGCAACACGCGGGGAATATTTGGAAAACAACGATCGATTTTGATATCTGGCAATTATTTGTTGATCGAGAAGAGCAAGTTATGGCGCGCTGGCCCAATGCTAGCTTCTCAGATAGCAGTGTTTTTGATACGGAAAATCACTGGGCGCACGGCACCATGAAACAGAGCACACCTAATATTTATGGAAATGGTACTTTAATTCATCAAGCCAAAACAAACGATCAGGGCGAGTTAATTGATTTAAGTGCTCAAAATTTTGATCTTGATGAAACCAACAAGGAAGCGATTGGCATACTAAATGTTGGATCTTTTCGTACCTGGTCGCGAAAAATAAATTCGCATACTGGTAATACGTTTACCTATGACCCGGTTCCGCAAAACGAATGGAAAACCAAAGAGCATCAATATTTTCTTGAAGGCAGGCTGGAATTTTTAGACAAAGAAGGGGAGTGGTTCCTAGATACCGCTCCAACTAAGAATGTATTATACTATTGGGCGCCATCTGGACAAGACCCCAATAAGCTCAATATTCGAGGAAAAGTTCAATCGTATGCGTTTGTGGTCTCCAAATCAGATCATGTTGAATTACGAAATCTAGAGTTCTTTGGAACCGCATTTTATTTTTATAAATCCAATCGGTCAAAAGTCGATCAATGCAATTTTTATTATCCAAGTTCTAGCAAGCGCATGTTGCGCGCCTCTGGTCAAGAACCAGATGTGTCCAAAATAAAATCGAGCAGCTATACCAGTGTAACCAATTCTGCTTTCCGTTTTACCGATGGTTCTGCCATTGAGACCAGCGGGGGTAATAATGTGATCAAGAATAATTATTTTTACCACATTGATTATACCTCTTCAGACCTCACCGGGCTCATGGTTTCTGTTCTGATGAGCGGGAAAAATAATAAATTTCAAAATAATACCATGCACCGACTGGGCGCATCTGCTACTGTGGTAGGAGGGGATAGCGCTCTCTTTGAGTACAATAATATCTACGACACAGGTCATGTGCAAAGCGATGGAGCAATGATCCAATGCATGACCGGTGCGCAGCCAGGCACGGTTATACGTTATAACTGGCTACACGATTCAAAGAAGTATGGTGCCCGATTTGATGGCAATGGCGCTGGAAATAATGGGTTAATGCATCATAATGTGATGTGGAATCTGGGAAATAGCGGCATCATGGCTAAAGGTTATGAGCATAAAATATTCAATAACACCGTGATCAATGGACCTGGCAACAAAAATGATATATTGATCATGATCGGTCAAGGAGGTAATGCTGGATCGATTACGCGAAATAATGTAGCAAATCGCATCTCGGGGCATCGCAGCGGCTCTTACCAGAATTACCCAGTACCTGGTACCTATGATCATAATGAAAATGGTTATGAGTCAGGTCGAGACGTGTCAACGTTATTTATCGATGTAGCTAATTTAGATTTTAGACCTAATCCCGATTCAGTTTTAGTGGATGCCGGAACGGTGATTACTGGAATAACCGATTCCTACTCTGGAAGCGCTCCTGATATTGGCGCTTATGAGTACGGAGGTGATATGTGGTCAGCGGGTATAGATTGGAATGTTGAGACAAAGTTTGGCAGCGCATGGATAGATTATGTTAATCCTGCCCCTCAAATTGATTCTATCGTTGTCGCGAATAACAATACTAGTTTACAGGCCTATTTCAATGAAAGCGTTTTTAATAGCATAGAAAATCAAAGCAACCTAGAGGCCAGCGATTTTG
>DEBE01000215.1:8685-8921 GCA_002348425.1 Alphaproteobacteria bacterium UBA2964
AACCTAGAGGCCAGCGATTTTGCTTTGAGCATTAGTGGTGGCACGGCCACGCTAGCCAGCGCAACCCCTACCGCCATCACCCAAAACGGCAATACGTACACCCTAAGCTTTAACCTATCGGGTACACCGGATGGATCGGAAGTGATCAGCGTTGCACCGCTTGCCAATAGTATTTTTGATGCTACCGGTAATCAAGCCGCTACCTCACAAAGCAATGGCTCGGGTACGTTGAATGA
>DEBE01000053.1:0-7837 GCA_002348425.1 Alphaproteobacteria bacterium UBA2964
GAAGAGGCTAAAAGAATATATGGACAGACAATTCCAGCCCCGCGAGGAGATCAGCGTTTTATTGTATTGCATCAGCCTGTAGGGGTGGTAGCGGCGGTTACTCCCTGGAATTACCCTGCCTCCATGGTTACGCGAAAGCTAGCCCCGGCGTTAGCCGCCGGATGCACAATTGTTCTAAAACCTGCTGAGGCAACACCTTTGTGCGCGATCGAGATATTCAAAATTATGGAGGAGGCTGGCATACCCCCGGGTGTTATTAACCTCGTAACTGGATTGGACCCGAAGCCTATTGGGGATGAATTTATTTCTAATCCGCTTGTTAGAAAAATCACATTTACAGGCTCAACCGAGACCGGAAAATTGCTTGCACGCGGTGCTGCCGAACAAATGAAACGAGTATCTTTAGAACTTGGAGGTCATGCTCCATTTCTTGTTCTTAAAGACGCTGACCCCGTATTTGCTGCCAAAGGAGCTGTGCTGGTAAAATATTTGAACACCGGTCAGGCATGCATTTGTCCTAATAGGCTATTTGTACACAAATCAGGCGTAGAAGCATTTACCAACGAATTTGTCTCTCGCGTTGAAAGAATGAGGGCAGGCAATGGTCTTAATGATGGTATCAATATAGGTCCATTGGTGAATGAAAAAGCGATAGAGAAGGTGGAGCGGCAGGTAGAAGATGCTTTGGCTAAAGGAGCTTCACTACTTTGTGGAGGACAACGATTGCTAGAGGAGAATCTGGATCGGGGGAATTATTATGCACCCACCGTTCTTGGGAATGTCACGCCTGAAATGTTGATTTATCGAGAGGAAACCTTTGGTCCCATAGCGCCCATAATAGAATTTGACGATGAAGATGACATTATAGGAATGGCGAACGATACACATTACGGATTGGCGGCATATATTTATACACAGAACTTGTCTGCTGCTATGCGAACTTTTGAGAAGTTACGTTTTGGTATCATTGGTATAAACGATATAAACCCTACTGGTGCCGCAGCACCATTTGGAGGTCAAAAAGAGTCTGGTCTAGGCCGCGAAGGGGGGCATGAGGGGGTCATGGAGTACCTAGAAACCAAGTTAGGCGGATTTTCTATTTAACGGAGAATATAAAATTGGCTGACAAAGAGAGACTTTTGAAGATTTTTCATAATATGATGCTTATCCGTCGGTTTGAGGAAGCTGTTTTTGATTTTCATGAAAAAAAATATTTTAGTGGTCATTATCATCTCTACATCGGCCAGGAAGCTACGGGTGCTTCCGTGATGGCATCCTTGAAGAAAAAGGATAGGATTTTTTCCACTCATCGGAATCATGGTCATATCATTGCTCGCGGAGTGAAACCAAGTTCAGCTATGGCCGAAATTCTTCACCGTAAGGACGGAACGAATGGAGGTAGAGGAGGCACGTTCCATCTTTCTGCTGCAGACTCAGGAATGCCCCATACCTCTGCGCTAGTGGGTGGTGCGGTACCGCTTGCAGTTGGGGCTGGTTTTGCCGCAAAAATGAGGAAGTCTGGCGGCGTTGGCATTTCAATGTTTGGTGATGGCTGTCTGGAGGAGGGTGTCGTATTTGAGTCGATGAACTTGGCTGTTTTATGGCAACTGCCTGTAATCTTTGTTTGTGAAAATAATACCCCGGGCGGGGTCTTAAAATCTCAAGGGGGTAATAATACATCTAACATGCCGGAGGGCCGCGTAATACAAGTTCCTAAAGCTCTAGGAATAGAGTGTCACGAGGTTGATGGCGGGGACGTGCGGGCTGTTGATGCTATCTTTAGTGAATGCATTAACAGAGTACGTGATACGAGCTCGCCGATTTTTATTGAAGCCCTCACAGAGCGTTGGCCGGGAAATTATTACTCTTTCCCTAGGCTTGTCACAGGTGTTACTCAGGTCTCGATGGCCTGGGACGAAACGGCTATTCCTGAAGAAAATGCGAATTGGTTCAGTTTGCATGACCCTGTATTACGCTTTGCGCGACAATTAATTGATGATGGAACTATGACATTTGGCGATATTGCTGAGGTAGATAGAGATACTACCCAAATCGTGAAGAAAGCCTGCAAATTTGCTCTTTCTTCTCCAGAACCCGTGATTGAAGACATCAACAAGCACGTGCTCGCGGCAGCAGTCTGATTATGCGGAAATTATCTCATTCAGAAGCAATAGTAGAAGCTATTCGGGAATGCATGGATGAAGATCAGAATATCGCGCTAGTTTGGGGTTCGTTGATGGGCTTAGGCAGTGATAACAAGCACGTAAAGCATATAAAGACAGATTTTGGTGATAGGATATTCCATCCTCCTATTTCAGAGGCTGGTATCGCGGCTCTGGCAACGGGAGCGGCAATGGATGGAATTCGTACGATTTTCCCAATAGGGACGGCGAGTTTTATGTTCCGTGCTTGGGATCAAATTATCCATGAGGCAGCCGCCGCACATTACATGTCAAATGGAGCTGTTAAAGTTCCTGTAGTATTTCACGTTCTGCATGGATTGCGCGGAGGCGGTTCAGTCCAGCACAGCCAAAGCCCACAGTCTATGCTCTGGAACTCGCCCGGCATCGAAATCGCGATGCCCTCATGTCCTGCCGATGCCAAGGGACTAATGCGTACAGCAATTAAAAGCAATAACCCAACGGTATTTATTGATCACCAAAAACTTAATAAAAGACGCGGAAGTGTTCCGAATAGTCCATACACCATACCATTCGGAGTAGCAGATATCAAAAGACAAGGCACGCATGTAACCGTTGTTGCTGCTTCCCTACAGGTCGTGCATGCTATGGAAGCAGCGGAAAAACTCGAAAATCAGGGAATAGAAATTGAAGTTATTGACCTTCGATCTTTAGTTCCACTAGATGAAGAATCTATCCTATCGTCAGTTGGAAAAACAGGTAGGCTAGTGGTAATTGATGAAGGCCCGCCCCGTTGTTCTATAGCTTCAGAAATTATAGCGATCGTTGCAGAAAAAGGTATTTCTTATCTTAAAGAACCACCTGTCAGGGTAAATCGTTTGCCAGTTCACGTGCCGGCAAACGTTACAATGGAAAACTATATTGCGCCCAATACAGATCGTATCCTAAAGGCCGTAAGAGCTCTGAATATTTAGTCCATTAAAAGTACCACGCGCCCGATTGATTTACGTGAAGTTACTAAAGACATTGCCTCCTTAAAATCACTTAAGGGAAAGGTGTCAAAAACTTTCATATTAATGTTTTGGTTCTCTGCCCACTTGTTTATTTTTTTCATTAACGAACGAATGCGATGTTCCATCTCATAACGGATATCCGTTGGACTCCAACCATAATAGGTTCCCATATTTAAGCCGCAAACAGTAATATTTTTTACGAGTAAAATATTGCTAGGTATTTTGGCTGCTTGGCCCGAGGTAAAACCAATAGGACAAATACGACCCTCTAACTTTAAACAGCGTAAGGACTCTTCAAAAATTTTTCCTCCAACAGGGTCGATGATCGCGTCTACGCCATTGGAGTTGGTAATTTCTTTTACCTGGTCAACAAATTCCCCTGATGAGTAATCAATAACATAATCCGCACCTTGTGAACTGGCGGCAAACCGTTTCGCTTTTGTACTACCTGTGGCAATAACGTTTGCGCCAAACATTTTTGCTAGGTCAATAGTTGCAAGGCCGATGGCGCCAGCAGCGCCATGCACTAGGATCGTTTGTCCGGGCTGTAAATTTAGTAGGTGGTTCCAAGTTAGCGCTGCTAGGCTAGTCGCATAAGAGTTAAAGTTAGTTGCTTGCGCAAAAGTGAGTTTATCAGAGATTGGGTATGTATTGACTTCCCATGCCACGACTTCTTCTGCGTGCCCACCCCAATCCAAAATTGAAAAGACCCGGTCACCCGGTTTGAAGCGTGTTACATTAGATCCGCACTCTATTATTTCTCCAGAACATTCAGTGCCCGGCGTAAAGGGCAAAGGAGGCTTGCGCTGGTACCTGCCAGAGACGACAAGATTGTTTGCAAAACTTACTCCTGCTGCCTTGACCTTAATGCGTATCTGAGTTGCCTCCAACTTTGCTGAAGGAATATCTTCGATCGTTAAATTATTAAATTCTGTATATTCAGTGACCCAAAGCCCACGCATTAATTTAATTCATGGTTTTGTTTCCAAATTTCCTGCAGATCGGGTCGCCGAACTTTACCTCGGTCATTTTTGGGTAACTCTTCAATAAAGTAGTACTCTTTTGGTAAACGATAATCTGCCAATGTCTTTGCACAGTGAGAATTTATTTCTTCTTGAGAGAGTTTTTCTCCATCCCTAACTACAATGTAAGCAACAATTTCTTCGCCATAAATTGGATCTGGTACTCCCACCGCAGCAGCTTCATAGACCTTAGGGTGTTGCATAATGATGTTGTCCACCTCTACTGGGGATATATTCACACCTCCACGAATAATGAGGTCTTTAAGTCTTCCGGTAACCGTTATGAATCCTTCTTCATCCATAACGGCAAGGTCACCAAGCCGAACTCTTTTTCCATAAAGATTTTCCCATACACCTTCCGCGGTCATCGAGGCCTTCGCACATTGAGGGCCACCAAGAGTAACTTCCCCTTCTTCACCCTGTGGAACAGCGTCGCCATTTTCATCTACAAGTAAGAATTCTTGATGTTTAGCCGGGGGTCCAACGGTACCATATTTTTTTGCATAATGGCGGTTTCCACAAACCCAGCCACCTTCAGAACAACCAAAAAACTGAAGTAAATTAATACCGTATGTTTCTTCAAATTGTTTCCAACGTTCCGGGTTCAGAGGCGCTGTAGATGAACTCATAAGACGTAAGCTTGGGACATCTTTTGAAGTCACCCCGGTGGGCCGATCTAAAAGCATATTGATTACTGTTGGAATGCCGGCAGAAAAAGTGATTTCGTATTTCTTAATCCAATCAAAAAAATTACTGTGGGAAAATCGACGTGCTATATGCAGTGTACAGCCCGTAGCTAGCCAAGGCATCAGAGAAAGTCCTTGCGGTGAATTCCAGCCAAAGGAACGATATTCTAATGTTTTATCATCCTGGCCTAAGCCAATTTGGTCGATTGTTGACATGCCAAAAGACCAATGGGCGAGGTGGTCTATTAAAAAGTTCTTCGGTTTATCGGTGGTACCAGATGTGCAGAAAATGGTTGCATCATCGGTTTCGCAGTAACTGCGGTCGCATTCTGGTGTATGATTAGCGGCTGCAATTTGTGCAAAGGCTTCATTACTACTAGGATCACCTGCAATATCGTTAGACCAGTGACCAAATTCAATGCTTTCAATATCAATCCCTTCGGTCATTTTTGCAATATCAAGCTCTGAATCATAGAGCGCCAGCTTACATTCCAAGTGGCCAACAATTTCTGCGACATAAGAGATATTCATTTCAACATTGGTAGGGCAACAAACAGCCCCTGCACGCCAGATTCCCATCCATAAAATCAGCTTCTCCAGTCGTTCCTCTGATAAAAGCGCTATACGGTCTCCTTTATTGACCCCATTTTCGATAAGCCAGTTAGCTATCTTGTTTGACCATGCGTGCAATTGCCCAAATGTTATCGATTTTTCTTGCGTTACATCGACCAGAGCAAGTTTATCGGGATTTTGTAGGCTATATTTTTTAAAAAGGTCTCCAACGTTAGCAAACGGTATAGAATATTCGTGTTTGCCCCCCGGGGGGGTGCCACCGGCTTTTGGTGCCATGTTTAACTCCTTCATTTAAGGTCCGGGATTTTGCGGTTCTAGTTGCGTGACGTCAAGAAGGGACAATGATATTTCCCTGAAAATTGTTGACCTTAAGATATAAAGTTGGAAATCTCGGGTGGCAGGATGGAGGAGGGAATAGTGCCAATTGATTATAAAAAGAGAATTGAATTAAAAACCTTAGTTGTAAAATTCACAGATGCGTTTAATCGCGAAGACATAGAAGGTGTGATGTCTTTTTTCTCTGAAGATTCAGTTTATCTAGAATTTAATGGTAAGAAAAATGTTGGATTGGCAGCCATTCGAGAAGCGTTTACCCCTCAGTTTTCAGGTGTTTTTGGTAGGATGCGGTTTTACACGGAAGATATTTTTTTAGATGATGGGGCTGGTAAGGCAATGGTACGTTGGCTTTTAACTCTCGAGGAACAAAAACGTGCAGGCGCATACTATGGACTAGATCTTCTTCATTTCGTCAACGGAAAGGTGTTAGAAAAACACACATATTGTAAAGCAACAGTACCGCTCATCCTAAAGAAAGATCAGATGTTACTAGAGGGTAAATGGCCGGCTTAGATTTTTCCGTATCCCCCTCCTCCCGGTGTTTCAATTACCATTACATCGTTTTCTTCAACTTCAGTGGAATCTGTCCCTAGTAATTCTTCCTTGGAGCCATCATTACGAATCACATAATTACGACCTATTTTTCCTGGTTTGCCGCCTGACATGCCATAAGGTGGTATTTCTCGATGGCCTGATAATATCGATGCAGTCATCCCTTCTAGGAACTTGACCCTTCGAATAACTCCATCACCTCCACGGAATTTACCTGACCCTCCTGATCCACGTCGAAGTGAGAAGCTTTCCAAAAGAACTGGAAAACGCCATTCTAGAATTTCCGGATCTGTAAGTCGGGTATTGGTCATATTTGTGTGAACGCCATCCGCCCCTTTGTAATTCTCTCCGGCACCCCCACCACCACAAATTGTTTCGTAATATTGATGGTTATTATTTCCAAAAGTAAAATTATTCATCGTTCCCTGTGCTGCCCCCATGATGCCAAGTGCACCAAATAAAGCATCGGTAATAGCTTGGGAGGTTTCGACGTTGCCCGCGACAACCGCTGCAGGGTAAACAGGATTCAGCATACAACCCTCAGGGATTACTATTTTTAATGGTTTTAAGCAGCCTGCATTTAATGGAATGTCATCATCAACTAACGTTCTGAATACATACAAAGTAGCAGCAACACATATCGCCGAAGGAGCATTGAAATTATTGTTTTGTTGCTCAGAAGTTCCGGTGAAATCCAGTTTAGCTGTTCGCGCAACTTTGTCGACGGTTATTGAAACCTTGATTGTTGCACCAATGTCCATTTCATATTCAAATGAGCTGTCGCGCAACGTGTCGATAACCCTGCGGACGGTTTCTTCTGCATTATCCTGTACGTGCTGCATATAAGCGGTCACAACATCGAGCCCAAAATGTCGAATCATATTATGCAGTTCTTGAACGCCCTTCTCATTGGCAGCAATTTGTGCCTTGAGGTCGCCAAGGTTATGGTGAAAATTTCTGGTTGGAAATTTATTATTAGTAAATATTTTTTCTATTTCATCTTCTAGTATTTTGCCCTCTGCTACTAATTGAACATCATCCAAAAGCACACCTTCCTCCTCAATGTGTTTTGAATAGGGAGGAACAGAGCCTGGGGTTATACCTCCGATTTCCGCGTGGTGACCACGGGAAGCCACATAAAATAAAACTGTATCGTTTTTTTCTTGAAAAACTGGTGTAATCACCGTGACATCCGGCAGGTGTGTTCCTCCGTTATATGGCGTATTTAGCATGAAAACGTCACCGGGATTCATAGTTCCTTGCCGCTGACGAGCTATAGTTTTTACGCTATCACTCATTGACCCAAGGTGAACTGGAATATGGGGTGCATTAGCAACTAATTCCCCGCTGGTGTCGAAAATAGCACAAGAAAAGTCAAGCCGTTCTTTTATGTTTACGGAGTACGAAGTATTCTGAAGTACGCCTCCCATTTGTTCAGCTATCGACATAAATAAATTATTAAACACTTCTAGCATTACTGGGTCAGCTTGGGTTCCAATAGCTAACTTTTTCGG
>DEBE01000053.1:8237-9493 GCA_002348425.1 Alphaproteobacteria bacterium UBA2964
GGTTCAATGACTGTTGTTGCATTTGCTTCCTTTAGAATTGCGGGCCCACTCAGCTTACAACCCGGGCAGAGCGCCTCTCGGTCATAGATCGGGGTGTCATGGATTTCATCAGCAGAATACATCGACACTGTTGTTAGTGGTTCCGGTATCATTGCGTTTGGGTCCGTATGGAGAACCGGATCCTCAATGATTTCACTCTCGCCAATTACCTCGAGAGATAAAGCCTCTACAATGTGATTTTTTTCTGGGGAAATAAAACCAAATTGTTGGCGATGAGCTTCTTCGAAACGACTTATAATTTGATCACTGGTTCCAAAGTCAATTACCAGAGCCGTATCGGTCCCTTCATAGCGCAAATGAGCTTTTACGATAGTAGTAGTACGTTTAATATCGACACCCTGCTGTTCCATTTCAGCGTGTCCCTCTTCTCTCATCTCTTCTATTTCTTTATCGAGGGTTTTAATTAATGAGGTATTGAGTTTTTCTTCTATAGCCCTCTCCCTCATTACACGCTGATCAGCGAGGCCCATGCCATAAGCAGACAAAACGCCGGCTAATGGGTGAACGAAAACACTTTTCATCCCAAGTGCATCTGCTACTAGGCAAGCATGTTGGCCGCCAGCACCACCAAAACAATTTAAAGTGTATTGGGTTACATCATATCCACGTTGAACCGATATTTGTTTTATGGCATTTGCCATATTATCGACAGCAATTTTGAGAAAACCGTTCGCTACTTCGACTGGGCTCCGTTTGTTACCTGTCAATTTTTCAATATCAGAAGATAGCTTCTTAAATTTTTTAATAACAATTTCGGCATCCATAGGCTGATCACCATTCTGACCAAATACCTGCGGAAAATGGTCAGGGTTTATTTTACCCACCATTACGTTAGCATCGGTAACGCAAAGGGGCCCGCCCCTTCTATAGCATGCTGGACCTGGGTTGGCGCCTGCCGAATCGGGCCCAACACGGTATCGCGAACCGTCGAAATGAAGTATCGATCCTCCTCCAGCCGCGACGGTATGTATATGCATCATGGGTGCGCGCATGCGGACACCCGCCACAAGGGTCTCAAAAGCTCGCTCATATTCTCCGTTATAATGGGCCACATCGGTTGATGTTCCGCCCATATCGAAGCCTATAAGCTTTGTATAACCGGCCATTTCTGCGGTTCTTGCTGCACCCACAATACCTCCGGCTGGACCAGAAAGGATGGAGTCTTTTCCTTGAAAAAAACGTGCGTCGGTTAACCC
>DEBE01000149.1 GCA_002348425.1 Alphaproteobacteria bacterium UBA2964
GCCAATCTCAGCGGAATATCCGGCAAAGGGATATCTATATCATGAGACGAAAATACGTCTACCACGCCAGGCATTGACCGAGCTTTCTCAAGATCTATGGCTTTAACTATCCCGTGTGACAGCGGGCTCCGTAAAATTGCCATATGCAATAGACCGGGCATGGTCACATCGTCTACAAATTGCCCTTGGCCCGTGAGAAATTTTTGGTCTTCAATTCGGGAAACCGATTCTCCAATATACCGAATTGCTTTAGTATCATTCATCTCTAATCCCCGCACCCCACTTAACAAGTTACGGCAATGCTAATTGCAAGGGCAATGGTCTGGTATTAAAAATTACAATAAACCATTCCCCGAATACCAAAAAAGATACATTATCTCTTTATCAATTAAAAATTTTAAAAGTGAGATAGTGCAATGGATCTTCAACTAAAGGGAAAAAAGGCAATAGTAACAGGCGGGAGCGAGGGCATTGGAAAATCTATAACCCTTGCTTTAGCTCAGGAAGGCGTGGATGTCGCAATTTGTGCTCGGCGAAAGGAACCTCTCGAAGTTACGGCTAAAGAAATAGCGGAGAAAACCGGGCAGAAAATTATCCCTATTACCGCAGATCTTACAGAGACGGAACAAGCAAACTCTTTTATTGAAGAATCTGTAAGAGCTCTGGAAGGTGTCGACATCCTAGTGAATAATGCTGGGGCTGCCACTGGGGGCGTCTTGGAGTACCTATCAGATGAGCAATGGGAAGACGCCCTGCAATTAAAATTTTTCGGCTATGTCCGCTGTACCCGAGCGGTGATACCTCACCTGAAAAAACAGGGAGGCGGACGAGTAGTTAATTTAATTGGAAACGATGGCGTAAAACATTCCTATTGGGAAATCGCTCCAGGTGCTGCCAATGCCGCGGGCCAAAACTTGACAATCTCACTTGCGGGGCAATACGGGAAAGATAATATAAGTTTCGTGGCCGTAAACCCAGGTCCTGTGAGAACTGAGAGATGGACTGGACTTGTAAACGGTATGTCGCGAGATATGAAAATCAGTTATGAAGAGGCTGATCAATTGGCACCGCGCAGCATACCCCTCGGCCGTATAGCAGAGACGCTCGAGGTGGCAAATCTTGTTACCTATCTTGCTTCACCTCTCGCACATTTTGTTAATGGCACTATGATTGAAATTGACGGTGGACAGCAAAAACCAATGATGGATGCTTTCCGCGACGGGTAGTTGAGATTTTAATACAGAAACTTTGGGCATTAGTTAACCGACACCGGAGCCCGATCGCTTTAAACGTGGGTCAAATATATCTCTCATGCCGTCGCCAAGTAGATTAATGCCAAGCACTGTAAAGAAAATGCATAAGCCTGGGAAAAGTGCCAACCACCAGGAAGTACTGATGTACGCACGTCCGTCTGCGAGCATGCTACCCCAAGTTGGAATCTCCGGCGGCACGCCAAGTCCGAGAAAACTGAGACTTGCCTCGGATATTATGGCAGTGGCCATTGCAAAAGTCCCAATAACCATTGCCGCCTGCATCAGGTTAGGGAGGATATGTTTTACTACAATTCTAGTATCGCTTGCCCCCAACGACCGAGCCGCATCAACAAAATCTCTTGTCCGTAGCGATAAGGCTTGACCCCGAGAAACTCGACAATAGGGAATCCAGCGCTGCGCAACGAGCGCCGCAATTAATATCCATAGGCCTTGACCAAAGAAGGCAAGAACCGCGATAGCCAGAAGAAGAGGTGGAAATGCCCAGACAACTTCAACAAGTTTCTGAATGAAAAAATCAGTGCGCCCTGCAAAATAACCAGAGATAGCTCCTAAGCCCACTCCAATAACCCCAGAAATTACCACTACGGTACCTGCTATCACCAGTGAAATGCGCGCTCCATAAAAAATTCGGCTTAATATATCTCGGCCGACATGATCAGTACCTAAAAAGTTATCGCCTCCCCACCATTGTGGTGCCTGCAATGTATTGGACAGGTTTTGAAGATTGGGATCAAAGGGTGATAAAATAGGAGCAAGTACTCCCATAAAAATAAGTAAAAAAACAAGACAACCGCCCATTATTATCTTTGGCTTCAACCAAGGTCGAAGGGCCCGTCGGAAGCGCAACACACGGGCACCTTGATTAATCGTCTCAGAGGATGAAGCGGAACTATTTGTCAAATCGAATTCTCGGATCAATGAGCCCATAAAGAATATCAATGATGAAATTAATCATCACGAATGCGAATGTGTAAGTCAGAACTGTACCGGTTATCAGCGGATAATCTCTTGCCGTAATAGCTGATATCAGGAGTGACCCACCTCCGGGCCAAGAAAAAACTGTTTCAACTATTATGGATCCGGAGAGCAAGGTTCCAAGTTCCAAGCCAACAACTGTAATGATTGGTATTAACGCATTTCTAACAGCATGATACCACAATACTACAGTCTCTTTTACGCCTTTAGCCCGCGCCGTAGTCACGTAATCCTCATGCATTACCTCAAGGACCGAAGAACGCGTTACACGCATCATTATTCCCATCATATTGGTACCGAGTGCAGTGGCTGGAAGGATAATATATTTCAGTCCATCCCAAACGGCTGTCCAGTTCCCGTGTATGATACTATCAAGTATATAAAACCCTGTTATTGGATCATCCGGCACTCCATAAGTTTCACGTCCGGCAGAAGGGAGAAGATTAAACACCCCAGAAACTATAAGGATTAGCATTATACCAAACCAGAAATTAGGCATACTGATCCCAAAGAACCCGACAATTGAGCCAAGATTATCCGCCCAAGAGTTAGGTTTAGCACCCGCCCAGACCCCTAGAGGCAAAGCCACCACCACGGCTATTAGAATAGAAAAAAAAGCCAACTCAATAGTTGCAGGAAGGCGCTCAACAATCAGTAGTAGAACGGGATCCGCATATCTAAATGACATTCCAAGGTCCCCTTGAAGGGCTGCCATAAGGAAACGCCAATATTGCACGTAAACAGGTTGATCTAGACCCCAACGCTGTCGAGCCTCCTCAATATCTTCCTTCGAGGCCTCGTCAGATAAAAGAATATCAGCAGGGTCGCCGGGTGCCGCTTGTACCAGCATAAAAACAAGAAGTGAAATTAAAAGCATGACCGGTAAGGTGCCAATCATACGGCGAACAATATAACTAAACACCTCTGCACCGCTCCCAAGTCATTGGACCGCTATTGCTAGAATCAAATCTTAAATTCTTTATTGGTGTCACCTCAACTGCTCCCGCAAGTCTGTACAAAGGCATTTATTAACTCATTAAATTGTTTTGGATGCTCCCTGTAGGAGAAGTGTCCTGCTTGATTTAGAATATGAAATTGAGCATCTGAACGATGTTTAGCGATCAGGTCCCAGAGGGCCCACCCCTGATCAATCGAAGCAGTGGGGTCATTTTTCCCCCATATAATTTGTGTGGGTCTTTTTAAGCCCTCATCTCGCAGCATGGCAAACATTTTTGATTTATCCGCGGCCAACCCTGGAGCAAACTGCCGCAGTCTCAGGCCTTCTGTCTCCATTTTAGTCCAAGCCAAGCGATATTCGGGCCGTTCAGCTATCTCACAACATACATCAAGCCAGTCTTTTGTAATGTGATGGGGGCTGTATGAATAATGCTCAAAAATCCAATAGTGACTATCGCGGGATAGACGAGGTTCGGGGGGATTACCAAGTATGATATTATTTAACTCAACCCCAGGTGAACTTGTGTTGCTATCCACAATCGTACAACTCCTAACGAGCTCAGGATAATCAAGAGTTATACGGCAAACCAAATACCCTCCCCGGGAATGACCAACTAAGTGAACAGGGCCTAATTCAAGGGCTTCCAGGGTCTTCACCGCATGCCCGACCACAGCAGACATACAATAATCTTCATCAAACTGGGGAACATCTGTAAATCCTTGGCCAAGTTTATCTATCGCAATAACCCGATAACGCTCTGCAAGGGAGCTAAAATTAGTGCTCCAGTCCCATGCGTTATCTGCTGCCGTCGGATGCCCAAAAGCTCCGCCATGGAAAAGCACTAGGGGCTGGCCTGCCCCCATCTCATAGTAATGGGTGTTGATACCAGCTACGTCTATAAAACCTCCATCCTCTTTACGCATTATTCAATGACACCTTGGATAAACCCGTCGAGTACAGCATGAAAGTTAGCCGCCTGTTCACGCATAGAAAAGTGGCCGGCGCGATTGAGAATGTGCATATAAGCCCGACGCTCAGTGGAAGCGATCAGATCATACAAACGGTGACCTTGCTCCAAAAGCGCGGTTGGGTCGTTATATCCCCACATTATCATAGTAGGGCGCCTCATACCTGTATCGCGAATACGTGCAAATGTTTCCGCACGATCCCCAGATAACATTGGCAAAAATTGGCGTGTTTTAAGTTTCTGCCTCTCCATCTTAGAAACAGCTTTTTTATGTTTGGCCTGCTTTCCAATATCTACCAAAACATCTAGCCAATCATCGTCAATATGTTCGTGGCCGTAGGAATATCTCTCCATGACCCACCTTTGACATTCTCGACTAAGAGGTGGATGTGGAGGTTTTGCTAGAACCACTTCATTCATTCCAACCCCTGGTGCAAGAGTATTGCTGTCTACACAGGTACAGGAAACTACCATTTCCGGTTGTTCAAGTGTTAACCGCGCGGTCACATATCCACCCCGTGAGTGGCCCACAAGATGACAATCCTTTAGACCCAGCTTATTTAGGAAAGCGCCCAGGTGCTGGACAACCGCATGCATTGTATAATCGGAATCACGTTTTGGATTACCTGTATAACCTTGGCCCAATTTGTCGACGGCTACGACGTGGTACTTCTTGGCAAGATAGTCAAAATTCCGGCTCCACGTCCAGCTATTGCCTGACGCCTCCTTTGAACCAAAATTTCCCCCATGTACTAGAACTACGCTAGGGCCACGTCCCTTTTCATAGTAGTGGGTTTTTACACCGTCGACGGTTATGAATTTTCCTTTTCGCGGCATTGTCATCGGAAAACCTCAAATTTCTCGGAAATGGGAGCTGTCCAAACAAGAACAGCCCCCATGCACCATGTTTTTATTTTATGACTACTTAATCCGAATATTCTCGCCATAAATACGACCATTTGCCGGTGGCGAAATACTCACATTTTTCGCCACCCCATAAGCCAATTTGTGACGCCACATAAATACAGCCGGTACATCTTCGACTAAAATTGCAATCGCGTCATTAATCAACTTCTGACGTTTCTTAGGATTAAATTCCCTAGCCACTTCGTCAAAGAGAGCGTCATATTTTGGGTTAGAATATTTAATGCGAGGGGACACACCGGTTTTAAAATATTGTGCCAAGGCTGGACCCGGATCAATTACCGAGCCCCTGCCTTGATAAAAGAAAGACCTTTTACCCTTTCGTACATTAGCCCACTGAGTGGACCATTCCGGCGTTAATAATTTTGCTCTTATACCGACTTTCGCCAACATGGGAACAATAGCCTGGGAAATGATCTTATCATTAACGTAACGGCCAACGGGCGTGGACATTTCAACGTCAACACCATTTGGATACCCAGCCTCTTTCACAAGTTTTCTTGCCAATGCGGGGTCATATTTCAGATCGAATTTTTTAGATCGAGCAGCGTCATAACCAATTTGGCCGGGGCCAATTGCACCCTTAAGTTTCTTTGCCATACCCTGCAAAATCGTCTTAATAATTTTATCTCGATCAATTGCGTGGGCTACAGCCTGACGTAGTTTTTTATTCGCCCAAGGCTTGAAGTTCGGATTCATCAGCAACATCATAATCTCGACTGAGTCTGTAAATGAAAGTTTTGTATTCTTGCCACCTGCTACTCTTTTCATGAGATGTGGAGGGATAAACTGGGCAATCTGAATTTCACCATTTAGCAAGGCTGTAACCCGCTGTTCAACTTCGGTCATTTTTCTCCAGATCAAAACATCAGGATTATCTTTATTACCGAAAACACTGTTTTTCGCTCGGCGTGTAATAACTTGTTCACCAATCACAACGCGATCCAGTTTATAAGGACCAAACCCATCTGGAAATTTTCTATCAGCCTTCCGCGGGCCATGTTTATCAAACACTGCTTTTCGGGTAATCGCGTAGATATCGCATACGTGTTGAAGCAGATGGGCCGTTGGTATTTTGGTAATCAGTTTGACAGTATGCTTGTCAACGGCAATCGCACTTTTTAAAGGCCTCACATTTTGTTTCTGAGAGCTTTGCTTATCGGTTTTGATGCGATTGATGGTATGAACCACATCAGCTGAGGTTAATTGGGCTCCAGAATGGCTTTTAACATCTTTTCTTAGTTTGAATGTCCATTCGTTCCTATCATTTGGGTTAATGCTCCAACTTTCAGCCAACATCGGCGAATAGCCAGCTTTTTTAAAATCATAACGACACAAGCAACCATATACGTTGCACCAGATACCGTACATCTGAGCCGCGGAATCTTGATATGGATTCCAACCGTAAATATTACCCGTTGCCCCGATAACGACTTTCTTCTGAGCACTCGCCACTGTTGAAAACATCATCGTCGCAGCAGTGACGGCTACAGCGATTAAAGCAAATTTCAATTTTGAAAACAAATACAACATTATACCCTCCCTAGTTATTTTAGTTCACTCTATTTACTTACTGCTCAAAATACCCGTTCATGATCGCTTCATGCCAAATCTTTGTAACCACCGGACAGACCCCTAAGGGTAGTCCATCCTCTGTGCGCCAATAGGAGTGAACGCCTGTCCCTAATTGAATATAACGGAACCGAGGGGCCGGTTTGACCTGTGCGTAACGCTTAGTCAAAAATTCATAAGTTGGCACAGTGTGATCCCGACTATAATCACAGATCCCATGAAGCAGGTTTGGAACCGGTTTAACGCCCTCTCCCTCCAGGGGAACACCATAATTGAGGTATTCATCAATTAATGCCCCCGTTTCCTCTTTATTGAAGCTTTGATATTTAGAAGCCACCTTCGCGGCCTCCACCAAGCAAGCGGGGGTACGATTGTGATACCAGTTTTCGGCCTTAAATTGCGGAAACCGCTTGGATTGTTCCCATTGCTCGTAGAGCTCTTCCATTACCTGCGCTAGCCTGAAAAGAGGTTGTTTTCCTTCTTCAAGAGCCAACTCTGCTCCTTTGTAACGCGCTAGTTCACGCCAATCTCTGATGAGCACATAGTTGAAAGGAGTTGGCCAATCGTGTTTGGTCATTTCATTAAAAAATTGTCCAAAGGGAGAGTTTTCAATCCCGATTAAACCACGAATATTTTCTACCCTCTGCATTGCAGTATGAACGAATGGTCCACCGGTGGAGTGACCGTGAACGTATATTGACCATTCATTTGGTGGAAAATGACGAGCACAAATATTCAGCATCGCATCCACGATAGCTTTAGGCCAGGCACCCATTCGAACATGAAATAAAGAATCCGGTTTTGA
>DEBE01000034.1 GCA_002348425.1 Alphaproteobacteria bacterium UBA2964
AAGTGCTGCCTTCAAGCCATTTTTTGCACCATCTTCCAATGTTTCAGGAATGAATTCTGCGGGTATAATTGTAAGTGCTAGATCGATGGACTGTGGTAAAGAAGAAAAATTAGGATAGACTTTTTGACCCCAAAGTTTCTCGCGCCGAGGATTAACGAGGTATACTTTAGCTGGAAAATTTGCGAATTCTAAATTCTGATATATCGCACGCGGCCAACCGCCGCCTCCAGTTTCTGAAGCACCAACAATAGCAACCGACTCGGGCTGAAAAAAAGGTTTGACTGATTGAAACACCACGCTCCACTACATTTAAACTTTAATTTTCGTTAGTAAATTACTGAAACAACGTTTGGTCAACCTTGTGCACAAAAACAATAACCACATTTACCGCAATTTTTGCACTATAAAGAGTTTAAACGGCTTTAACTTGACATTAGAAATACCTTATCGCATCGTGATTCTATTGCTTAAACTATGCAGTTCTTAATAAATTTTATTGTAAATTTATAGTATTCAATTTTGAACACTTTGAAGAATAATAAATTAATTGTCGCAACTATAATAACTATTTCTATAGTTGGCATAGTGTTGATATTTGGAACTAATTTCATTACATCGGAATTTCGATCAAAAAACACTGCACCAACCGGCAATGATATAGTTCCAAAGTCTAGCTTACCAGCAACTCCGATAACACAACCACCACCGAAATTCGAATTACCACCGCCACCGCCAAAAATAACAAAAACTATCGAGGCCCGGCGAGGGGATACTTTTGTAAAATTATTGCTGAGAGCTGGAGCAAGCCGTTTAGATGCGCACCGTGCAACCCGCGCTTTGGGCAAATCATATCGACCACAGGCCCTTAAAGAAGGGCAGGTGATCCGCGTTAACTTTCAAACAAAGTCATGGGGTGTCAAATCTAGTTATTTTATAGGATTCGAATTTACTCCCAACATAAATCAAATTTTGAAGGTTCGCCGAACGGGTACTAACCTTTTCACATTGCAGAAAATTAAATTGCTTTTAGAAAAAGTGGACGCTCGTATTTCTGGGACTATCGATACTAGCCTTTATCAAGCTGCCGTTAAATCTGGGATGGCTCCTTCCAGCTTAGTAAACTTAACCAGGCTATTTAGTTGGGATGTGGACTTTCAGAGAGACATCCGAAAAAATGATAAATTTGATATATTGATAGAGAGATTACACCTAAAGAACGGTCAATTTAAAAAATGGGGTCAAATCTTATATGCTGAACTCGTTTTAAGTGGAAAGCCAATTCGCTTATATCGTATGAAAACGAAACGATACGGTGCAGAATATTTTGATGATCGAGGTCGCAGCGCAAAAAAGGCTCTTATGAAGACCCCTATCGATGGCGCCAGACTATCCTCTGGCTATGGGAGACGGCGTCATCCCATTCTTGGATACACAAAAGTCCACCGGGGAGTCGATTTTGCCGCACCAAGGGGTACACCTATTTATGCTGCTGGAAATGGCGTAATTCGCTATGTTGGTCGCAAAGGTGCATACGGAAATTATATAAAAATTCGTCACAATTCTGCATATTCAACGGCTTACGCCCATCTTCGAAACTTTAGTCGTAACGTTCGAAAAGGCAGACGAGTGACTCAAGGCCAAATTATTGGTTATGTTGGGTCCACAGGACGTTCAACCGGACCCCATCTGCACTACGAAATTTTAGTGAATGGTCGACAAATTAACCCCTTGAGACTCAAGTTGCCGTCCGGTCGTAATCTTAGAGGTAATGCATTAAAGAGCTTTTTAAATATTAGAGACAATTTAAACGAACGATTAAGTCGTTTTCGCAAATAAAAAATCTACCTCTGTGAAAGAAAATTTTTTAACCCTCAACTCTGCATTTTATTTCCCAGTTTACTTTATGTTCTTTCATTCGTTTATCGGAATTTCTTAGTGCTCTTTGAGCTATTTTATTCAAGCCCCCCTGAACAGAAGCTGGCAATTCATCAAAATTAATGTCTACAATCTTTCTTTCTTTCTTTCTAATAGATATGGATTTTTTAGTTTTTTTATTTTTAGCCCAAATATCATCCCAACCAGATCTATATTCCGGAGTTTTTACATTACTAAAATATCCATAGTGAACTGCCTGCGGTCCTCCAATAGACTCTTTGCTTGATTTTCCAACTTCTGTGGTTTTAGATTTTACCTCCGACTTTTCCTTCTTTTTAGAAGCAGTTTTATCAGGAGTTTTTTTGGTAGTTTCAGTCATTAAAAATTAATTCCTCTAAACTCTGGCCTCGTTAATGCTATTTCGGCCAATAATCCGATCATACCCTCTATTCAATTTTAAGAATCAATTAGTTGATTTTCCAGGAGGTGCAGATTTTAACTTTCGCCCAAGAAAAGATATTGTCTTTCTATAAAGAAGTTCCTTAATTTGATGCCAATGCGAAAACTTGATTAGTTGATCCACTTGACCAAATAACGGTAATGGAAGATCACGCGCCTGAGCTAAATCCATGGCTATATCCATGTCTTTTTCATGCCAGGTAAATCTCGTATTATCCCATTCTTCAAGTGTACCATTTCTACCAGGGGCTTGCAGTAAAGTTTCACGCATTTTTTGCGGGTCAATCCCATAACATTTTGCCAAAAGTAAAACTTCTTGATTAGCAAGACTATGCGCCCAGTGGAGCATATTGTTTACAGTCTTGCCTATTTCACCACACCCTAGAGAACCTAAATGGTGCACGGCGCGAGAATAGCATTTTATCACCGGCGTCGCCTTTTTCACGTCTGCGACTGTTCCGCCAACCATTGAAGCAAGAGTGCCATCGCGCGCGCCACCGAGACCAAAACAAACTGGGGCATCAACAATTTTTAGGCCTCCTTTTTTAGCGATCGCTGCTGCTTCCAAAATCATATCCGGATGACTAGTCGCGGTTATAACTAAAACACCACCATTTTTTGGGTTACTCTTTGCAAGATCTGTTACTACCTGCCGGACTTGGTCATCATAGCCAACCATGATGATGATTACATCACAAATCCCTCCTAGGTGCTTTAAAGATCGTGACGCTTTAGCACCTTTCTTAACCAAATCTTTAACCGCATTTTTACTTAAATCATATACGTAAACATTCTTGAATCTTTGGCTATTCAGAACATGGGTTGCCATATGATTTCCCATAGCACCAACGCCAACAAACCCAACATTCATCATAATTGTTCTCCATTTGCGTTAAATCATAAAATAATTCCAAAGGAAAAGACGACAAGTGAATACATCATTAGATTTCGCAAAAATCCTTTAGAATCACTTTTAACTAGGTTCTAAAATTATTTAGATATTACTAAAACCACGACTAGGCGTGACTGGGTTCTTTTTTATCTGTTATTGTAACTTTAGATGCAGTTTCGTCATCTAATTTTTCGGATTCCAAGGTCTTTTCATTCATTGTTTGATCAGCGGCTGCGCCATTACTTACTTCAATTCTCTCAATATTATTTTCGTCGACAGGGTCAGGATTTTTCGATTGATTTGATTGATTTTCTTTACTATCGGCGTCTTTTTCGGATCTATCATTACTAGATTCATGATCATTTTTCCCATCGGTCTGGCCATTTGCTTTATTTGCGCGTTGTTGCTGACCAAGCTTATTTTCCGCGGCGGCGTTTATATTTATAGCTCTATAATAATGTTCCGCATGCTGATAATAATTCTCCGCCTTTACTGGATCACCAGCAGTTGCAGCCTCTCGTGCTAATGCTTGGTATTTATCAACAACCTGTTTAGCAGAGCCCCGCACTTTTACGTCAGGACCATTACTGTCAAAACTATTACTACGCTGAGGTCGGTTTCCACGACCTGAGTTACCACGGCCGCGTGAGCGCCGGCTATTTGAACCTGATCTCATAAATTTTTATCCGGTTATTGTTGTCAATTACCCCGAGCGGCTTACAAACCAAGTTTGTCGTCCCAACGTCCACAATCCACAACCCTATAAGGTTATTGCAGCGGATCTGCTTACGCAGCCTATTTAGGAACATTAAGGTGAGTGGCAGATTGCCTTATTCATTCACCGTAAACCCACAGTAGTGGGGTTCGAGAGGATTTCCAAGCCCTTTTTTTATTTTAATTAATTCTGCCCTTTTCCAAAGATACAACATCTTTCCACATCATTTAAATCTAATAGGGTTTTAAGATGTATAAAGGAGGAATCGGTAAATAATTTTATCACCGACTGCGCCTGGCCTTTACCAAATTCAATAATTACAACCCCTTCTGGTTTAAGTAATTTTAATAAATGAAAACAGAGATGGCGATATGCGGAAAGTCCATCACAACCTCCAAATAATGCCAATTCCGGTTCGTAATGAGAAACCTCTGGTTCTAGAAGGTGCTTTTCCTTTATAGAAATATAAGGGGGATTTGATATTATAATATCAAATCTTTGGGAAAGATCTTCACCCCAAGAGGATTTTATAAATTTTATTCTATCTCCGACCAAGTTATGCTCGGCATTACTACGTGCTATACGTAATGCTGGCTCAGAAATGTCAACACCCACACCACTTGCGAGCGGCAACTCTCTAAGCAACGAAATAATCAGACAACCACTACCCGTACCTATATCAAGAGCTGATATTGCTTTTTCTTTGTTTTCAATAGAGTCTATCGCCGCCTGTACCAATATTTCACTTTCTGGACGCGGATCAAGTACGTCTTGGCTAACCTTAAATGGCAAGCTCCAAAACTCCCTTTGACCCACCAAGTGAGAAACCGGTTCCCTTAATGCCCTACGTTGAATTAACTCATCAAATAACTTTATTGTTTCTGAACTCAATAATCGTTCCGGGTTGGATAAGATCGTTAACTGATCAATCTTTGCGGCATGACATAAGAGTATTTTTGAGTCTAACCTTGGCTCCTGGATACCTGCCGCTGATAACTTTGATGTAGCAAATTTCATTGCAGCGGTAATAGTAGTGCAATTCACTTCTCAGAGAGCTCCGCCAACAAGGTAGCCTGATCATCCGCCGTTAAGGCATCCACAACCTCATCTAGAGCTCCTCCCTCTATAATTTTATCTAATTTATGCAAGGTTAATCCTATTCGATGATCGGTGACCCTGCCCTGAGGAAAATTATATGTCCTAATTCTTTCCGAACGGTCACCCGTTCCTACCTGATTTTTTCGATTTTTTGCTCGTTCCTCTGCAAGGGCTATACGTTCTGCCTCATAAATGCGAGCTCTCAGAACTTTCATAGCCTTAGCACGATTTTTATGCTGCGATTTTTCGTCTTGTTGGCTGACAACAATTCCAGTCGGAAGATGCGTTATACGTACTGCGCTGTCCGTAGTATTAACATGCTGTCCGCCAGCCCCTTGCGATCGAAAAGTATCAATTCTTAAATCTTTTTCTTCGACAACAACATCCACTTCTTCGGCTTCCGGCATAACTGCCACAGTAGCTGCTGAGGTATGAATTCGGCCGCCCGACTCTGTATCTGGTATTCGTTGCACACGATGCACACCAGACTCAAATTTTAAACGAGCAAAAACCCCTTTTCCCGAGATTTCTGCTACACCTTCCTTTAGTCCACCTATTCCTGTATCAGAAACTTGCATAGCCTCAAATTTCCATCCATGCCGTTCTGAATAACGTTGATACATTCTAAATAAATCAGCCGCAAATAAAGCGGCTTCTTCTCCCCCGGTGCCTGCTCGGACCTCCAGTATAGCATTCTTTTCATCAGCTAAATCCCTAGGCAATAAAAGGATATTTAGTTTTTTTTCTATTTCTGGCAAACGCGAGCGGGACATAAACATTTCCTCTTCCGCCAAATCTCGCATATCTTGATCTATATTCGTATCAGCAATCATACCACCGAGATCTGCTATCTCATTTTGCAAAGCACGCAATTCTTCAATACACTCAACGACAGGGGTTAATTCAGAATATTCTTTTGAAAAACTTACAAACTCTTCGGGATTAGTAACATTTGCACCTGACATAAGTTGCGTCAGCTCCTCTCGCCGCCTAACCAAATTATCAAGTTTCTCATCCAGATTCACAGTTTTTACCTTTCGGCAACTAAAAGTAGTATGTCTTCAACTAACCATCCGAACATTTTAAAAGCCACTTTAAAAAATAATTAATATTTTGATTTACTACGTTTGTTTTTCGACAAAAGCGAGGGTTCGAATTTTGTTAAACAAAAACTTCTAAAGAAACCGAGAAAGATGGTCTGTTAGAGTATCTACACTAACTTCTTCTTGGTTTCCCGTATCAAGATTCCTCAAAGTTACCAAACCTCGTTGTATTTCATCAGGTCCTATTAACACTGCAAATATCGCATTTAACTTATTGGCACGTTTCAATCGGCGGCTCATATTACCGCGATAACCTAATTCGACAACATTTCCAGCCGACCGCAGGTTTTTTGCCAATAATAGGGCTTCCATCTGTAAGTCTGCCACAACCGGAATAACAGCAATTGGTCTTTTTCTAGCAGGGGAATAGTTCACTAGCATCGCCATACGCTCTATGCCTGCTGCCCAACCAACCCCAGCGATCATTGGACCACCCATCTGTTCGACAAGGCCATCATATCTTCCACCTGCAAGAATTGTCCCTTGGGCTCCAAGATCTCGAGTAGTAAATTCAAAAGCAGTATGACAATAATAATCCAAACCCCTTACCAAGCGCGGGTTCAACTCATAGGAAATAGATAATTTATCTAAGCCTTCTTTTACCCCCGAAAAAAAATCTTTCGACTCAGTATCAAGACTTTCGGTAAACTCCGGAGCATTCTCTATTATTTTTTGATCACCCTTATCTTTAGAATCAAGAACTCTCAGAGGATTCCGGTCCAGTCGCCGGCGGCTATCCTCAGAGAGTTGATCGCGATAGTCTCTAAGATAATTGATCAATTTATGCCTGTAACCTTTTCTGCTTACTTTATTGCCAAGCGTGTTTATTTCTAAGGTACATTGCGACAAAATACCTAATCCATCCAACATACTTGATGCCAATGCTATAACTTCTATATCACCAATCACCTCTGGCACACCGAGCAGCTCGACGCCTATTTGATGAAATTGTCTGAACCTGCCTTTTTGTGGACGCTCGTAACGAAACATTGGACCATTATAAAAATACTTCAGCGGCAGATTTTGTTTTAAACCGGAAGAAATCAGCATTCGGGCGACACCAGCCGTACCCTCAGGCCTTAATGTAATTTCATCCCCCGCTTTGTCGGAAAAGGTATACATTTCTTTGGTGACAATATCTGAAGTATCACCAAGTGTGCGTTTAAAAACATCTGAAAATTCAAATATGGGGGTTGCAATTTCTGAATAACCATACAATTCCGCAAAATAACGTAATTGATCAATGAGATAATTATGTTGTCTGAACTCCTCAGACATGATGTCTCGTGTTCCACGGACCGGTTGCAATTCCCTCATTATTTAGCGCTCTTTAGGTTCACCAGAAGCCAAGATTTCTGGATCCATTCTAATATCACGTAAAACGACTCCAATACCACCAAGGGGTTCTATTTTTATCCCATCAACAAGTATATCAATCCCTCCAGCATTGCCAGTTGTAAGCGTTACCCCGGCCTCATTAGGCATTATAAATTCATCTCCTTTTTTCAAAATCTTTGAGATTAGTCTTGTCCCGGCAGAGTCCCTAACTTCCACCCAGGACGTCATCTTTGCAATCAAAACTATCCTATATTTACTATTGGAATATTTTGTATTTTTATCGACTAATCTTTCGTTATTTTCCAAACCACCAATTGTTCTTTCTTTATTCGTGATACGGTTTGAACCGTTTTGAAAATTTTTGTTTTCTTTAAAATCTACTTTTGGTTTAGGAATAACTTTCGTTTTTTCTTCTAAAGATATTTTATTATTAAGCTCTCCACTCCATTTGGGATTTTTTTTTACCGTGTTCTTTTCTGTGCCCTTTTTGAATTGAACTTTGGAACTTGATTCTTTTTCTATTATCTCGTTCGAGTTTTTTATATTATCAGGTAACGGAGGCTTCGCGACCCTTGGAAGCTTATTTTGATTGGTTTTTTTATCTAAAACTGAGATTTCTGGTGAAGATTTAGGCAATTCGGATACAAGTTTTTGTGAACTTTGTCCATAAATTGCTAAATAATACCATCCACCATAAGTAGAAGCAGCAAGTATAGCAGCAATCAATAACACAAATGTCGTGGGCAATCGTGCTTCGTTAATAGGAGACGGTGGTGATAATGATTGTGGTCTGATATTCTCATTTGTCACCTCCATATAACGTTGCATGACCTCTTTGACATCAAAACCAAGATAAGTAGCGTAGGCTCGTACAAAACCGGTAGCATAAGTTGGACCAGGTAATTGATCGAACCTACCTTCTTCTATTGCTTGTAAATATACTTCTCTAATCCTCAGATCATTCGCGATTTCAAACAAATCACGACCTGACTTTTCCCGTACGTCACGAAACGCTAGGGAAAATTCTCGGATGGTTTCATCAGAAGAGCCCAATTTAGACCTTTTTTTTTCAGACCTTGCCAAAATTAAACTCCCATAATTTAATTGGGCAATTAGTTTTGGAAATTGTTAGATGTGGTTAGTAACAGAAATAGTCTTTCTAAATCAATGGTTTCTTAACCTATTGATAAGTCAATTTTCGTCAATGGGAATACTATGATCATTAGCATATGCTGTTAATTTCTGCCTCAGACTATGGTCAGGCAAATTCAAAAGACCATCGACATATTTCGATAGAGCAGCAGCATTCACCCGCCTTAACATTGCTCTCACCGCGCCAACCTTAACGGGAGCCATGGATATTGTCCGGAACCCCAAGCCAATTAATGTCATAGCCTCCACCGGATTTCCTGCCATTTCACCACATAAAGAAATATCTACCCCTGCATTCTCGGTTTCCAAAACTAAATTTTTAAGAAGAGATAATAGGCTTGGTGATAAAACATCATACCGATCCGAGACCCTTGGATTTCCTCGATCGGTAGCGAAAAGAAACTGAAATAAATCATTGCTACCCACTGACAAAAAATCAACGCAATTAAGCAACGGTCGAAGCTGCCACATCAAGCCAGGAACTTCTAGCATAACCCCAACACGTAATTGATTTGGAAGAACGCCGCCTCGTTTTTTTTCCCTTTCCAACTCCCTTCCGAGAATAGCCTTTGCAGCTTCAAATTCTGCAACCTCAGCGACCATGGGGAACATTATTGACAGATTTCTGCCATTCGCGCCGCGTATCAAAGCTCTCAATTGTTGTCTTAACATTGATGGCCTATCAAGAGCCACTCTAACCGCACGCCAACCCATATTTGGGTTTTCTTCAGCCATCGCATGAAAATAAGGTAACTGTTTGTCTCCGCCTATGTCTAAAGTTCGAAACATCACATTTTTACCGTCAGCCATTTCATAAATATTTCTGTATAGCTCGGTCTGCCCTTCAACGCTTGGAAATTCCTCTCTAACCATAAAAGGAATCTCCGTTCTATATAGTCCAATACCATCAACTCCAGTATCCTTGAGATTTTGTAAATCGATCATTAATCCAGCATTAAGGTTTAACGAAATTCTTTGACCATCTAGTGTTTTGGGTTCTTCTTCTTTTAAGGCCGCATAAATTTTTTGACGTTCATCCCTAGCCTTAATCGTTTTAGTGACCATTTGCTGAATGTCCTCACCGGGACGCACAAATACCTGTGCGTTATCTCCATCAACGATCACAGGATCATTTGGATCAATCCGTGCCAAAAGGTCGGTAATTCGGCCTACCACCGGTATATTTAGTGCTCGCGCCACAATAGTTACATGGGCAGTTGCTGAACCTTCTTCCAATAGCAGAGCACGCAATCGACGGGGTTCATAGTCAAGCAGTTCCGTTGGTCCCATATTATCAGCTAGTAAAACAACATCGGCTGGTAGTTGAACATCTCTAGCTGCTGTAATCGGCTTGGAACTGAGATGTTGTTGCAAGCGTCGTGCTATGTCATCAAAGTCATGCATGCGTTCTTTTAGATACGGGTCGGTTGCTAAATTCATTCGCATACGGATGTCATCTTGTACTTTCTGGACCGCCGCTTCAGCTGTGAGTCCGCTAGAAATCGCTTCTTTTAACCTACGTAGCCATCCAGAATCATGAGCCACGAGACGATATGCCTCTAGGATTTCATTGTGCTCACCCCTACCTGAGAGTTCTTTAACCGCGAACAACTCGTCGATAGCCTGCCGCATTTGAAATAGGGCGTTCTGCAGCCTTACCTGCTCTGCTTCAGGGTCTGTGGAAAACATCTCGGGAATTTGAATTCGTGGTTGGTGTAAAACCGCTTCACCTACCGCAACACCAGTATTTATGCTTATACCGGTCATTCTGAGCGGAAGGATAGCGTTACCTTCTGCTGTTATTTGTTCACTCCGTCCGATAAGATCTCCGCCGGCGATCAGTTCCGCTAGAACAACAACAATCATTTCCAGCGCCTCTACCTCCTCTTCGGTATATTCGCGTTTTGCTTTATTTTGAATAGCCAAAACTCCCCGCACACGACCCCCACGTAATATGGGGACACCCAGAAAAGAGTGATAAATTTCTTCACCGGTTTCTGGCCTGAACGCGAATTTGGGATGCGTTTGTGCATCGGCAAGATTAAGCACATGGGCATGCGCTGCGATATCCCCAATCAATCCCTCATCAACTCTAAGACGTGTTTTGTGAATTGCCGAAGGATTCAAGCCTTCTGTCGCGAATAATTCCAGTACTTCACCTGCTCGCATAACATAAACTGTACAAACTTCTGCGACTACCTCAGCTGCAATTACCTTGACGAGTTCATCCAAACGCTCGTGAGCTGTTCCGTTACTCGACATTGTGCCTTGAACACGCCTAAGTAGCGGTCTTAATGCTGTACCAACCGTTTTTGTCATTTCACCTTCATTGTCACCAAGCGATGAGAACCGGCTATTTCTTTTCTGTATCTAAGCCATAAGCAGTGTGCAAAACCCTCACCGCTAATTCCGTATATTCTTCGGAAACCAGAATACTAACTTTAATTTCAGATGTTGATATTACCTGAATATTAATTCCTTTTTCTGCTAATGCTTTAAACATCCGCTGCGCTACACCAGCATGGCTCCGCATACCAACACCAACCACAGAGATTTTTGAAACATTCGGATCAGCAATTAGTCGTATATATCCGAGCAAACCCTTATTAGCATCCAAAATGGAGCAGGTACGTTCAACATCTTGTTTATCAACCGTAAAGGTTAGGTCAGTTGCCTTTCCATCTTCAGAAACATTCTGCACTATCATGTCCACATTAACACTAGCCTCTGATAACGGCCCAAATATAGAAGCAGCAACTCCTGGTTTATCCGCTACGCCGACCAAAGTAATTTTAGCTTCGTCTTTACTATAAGCTATTCCACTGACAACTTCCTGTTCCACGATTTCATCCTCATTTACAACTAGTGTACCATCGGCCTCAGAAAAGGAGGATCTCACTTGGACCCTTACGTTATGGTTCATAGCGAGCTCAACCGAACGCGTTTGCAAAACTTTTGCACCGAGTGAAGCCATTTCGAGCATTTCTTCATATGTAATTCGATCAAGTTTTTTTGCTTTGCTAACAACCCTCGGATCACTCGTATATATACCATCTACGTCTGTAAAAATATCACAACGATCTGCTTTTAATGCAGCAGCAAGTGCTACGGCTGATGTATCTGACCCCCCTCTTCCAAGAGTTGTAATTCTATTGGTTGATCCCACTCCCTGAAACCCAGCTATTACTGCAACTTGTCCAGAACTTAACTGAGTTTCTATCTCACCAATTTCAATCGCTTTAATTCGTGCTTTTCCATATGAGTCATCAGTCTTCACAGGCAACTGCCAACCAAGCCAAGAACGAGCATCAACACCAATGTTTTGCAGTGTTAAAGCCAATAGCCCAGCGGTAATTTGTTCACCCGCTGCAACAACAGTATCATATTCTCTGGCATCATGAAGCGGCGCGGCTTTCACCGTCCAGTCTACAAGTTGGTTGGTCGTGCCCGACATAGCCGAAACAACGACTGCCACCTCGTTACCATGATCTACCTCTTTTTTAACTCTTTCAGCAACAGCCTTTATACGGTCGATATCTGCAACCGAGGTGCCACCAAATTTTTGGACAACCCGTATCATAATACATCCACCCGAATTTTTTCGATGCCGCTCGCAAGCCATCTCACAAAGAAAATATAAAAAAACTTTAAACTGCGTGCAGCGGGCGTCTTCTTACTCTATATCATGATTAAAATGCAAGTTATTCAGAATACCTGTTAATTGGATTAATCGGTGTATAATGTCGACACAATACAACAATAAGAAAAATACAATTGACCCTCAGGAAATTGAACGTTTTTCTGCCCTCTCTGAAAAGTGGTGGGATACAAAAGGTGAATTTGCCCCCTTACATCGTTTCAACCCAACGAGGTTAGAGTATATTCGTAAGAAAGTGTGCGATCATTTCAAACTTGACAAACATAATCTCCAGGTTTTAGACGGCCTGAAAGTACTTGATGTTGGTTGCGGTGGAGGTTTAGTGACGGAACCTATTGCGCGTATGGGGGCGGCAACTATCGGAATTGACGCATCGGAAAAATGTGTCGGCGTCGCTCGTCATCACGCAGAAATGAACCAATTGAATATTGATTACCGGACCAGTACCGCGGAAATATTGGCAGAAGAAAAATATGAGTTCGATATAATTCTAGCTCTCGAAATTATAGAACACGTACAAGACCGTGATCTATTCATTCAGGCCTGTACAAAGCTTATTAAACCCGGTGGCATTGGAATTTTTGCAACTCTTAATAGGACTGCAAAGTCTTTCTTTCAGGCAATCTTAGGTGCTGAGTATGTATTACGTTGGTTACCACGTGGCACTCATCAATGGGACCGTTTTGTTAAACCCTCTGAATTAGCAAACTCCCTAAAAGAACAAGGCCTGATAGTTTCAGACATATCAGGTGTAAAATTAAATATATTTAAAAATGATTGGTTTATATCAAATGATATCGCTGTGAATTATCTTCTATGTGCAGAAAAACCAAAGGGCAGAAGCCTTTCCTAGGAATATTATGATTTTTTTCAAGCATCATGCGTTGGAACCCAAGGTATCCGCTGCACTTCGATTCCCTCTTCACTAAGTTCTTCCGCCTCTTCGGCCGTCGCTTCACCGTGTATACTGCGCTCTTCAGTTTCACCATAATGAATTTTTCTGGCTTCGTCTGGAAATTTATCACCGACGTAGTCGCTGTTTTTTTCCACATGTTCTCGAATTTCTCGAAGGGCAGCAATATATTGCCCGACCTTTTTTTGCCCTTTTGATGACAGACGAACAGCTTTTTCATCCGTTTTTTTAGCGCCCGCGACCGAAGGGGCCATTAGCGCTTTACCGACGTGAGTATCACCGCAAATTGGACACTCTATTTTTTTAGCTCTCCGCTGTTTTTCGAAGTCTTCGCTGCTTGGGAACCAAATTTCAAAGGTGTGATCATTACTACATTTCAGATCAAAGACAATCATGATACCGAGATTACCTCCGGCTTAATGTTATTTATTGCTTTATTACAAATGATATCGTTATCTGTTAAATCAAGCATTACCTAATATCAAGCATGAAATGAATATAGATAATTTCATAAAACCCTCAGCATGGGTAACCCGATTTGCACCGTTGATAAAAGCTGGAGGTAAGGTTTTAGATCTCGCGTCAGGAAACGGTAGACATTCTGTATATATGAAGAACTTAGGTTTTGATGTAACAGCCATAGATCGCGACCACTCGGCCTTTTGCCAAGATCATGAAAATATCGAACTTCTAGAGACTGATTTGGAAAACCAAAAATCTTGGATTTTAGAGGGCTACCGTTTCGATGGGATCGTGATAACCAATTATCTATTCCGTCCGCTATTTCCACATATTATAAACTCCCTTGGTAAAAACGGTGTGTTAATATATGAGACATTTTGTAGAGGAAACGAAATTTTTGGCAAACCAAGAAGCCCGCACTACTTACTTAACAGTGGTGAACTTTTTTTTACCTTTTGCAAAGACCTAAGAGTAATAGCCTACGAAGAAGGTATTTTCGGTAAACGGAATAAATCTGCTAAACAACGTATTTGTGCTGTAAATGGCGCTTTGCCGCCTATCCCTACCTCATCTGCAGAAAATTAGCGAAGGCTTTTTTTATAGAGAATTAAAAACATATAAAAAACTATAGGAGAGGTTCGAGTTTCCCTGAAACATCCAAAGCAAAAAGCTCATCTGAACCACCAATGAGATTTTTGTTAATAAAAATTTGTGGTACAGATGTCCTTCCATTGGTTCTTTCAATCATTTCCAAACGTAAAGAGGGATCTGTGTCAACATTATATTCTGTATAGGTTGCACATTTTTTCTTTAAAAGAGATTTAGCACGTGCACAAAAAGGACAAAAGTCAGAAGAATAAATTTCAATATCAGACACAGAACAGCTTCCCTTATTATCTTCTACCGGCAAAACATTCAAAAAAATGCTTAACTTGGGAAATACTTGAAGTGAGCGGTGCCATCACGCTCTACCTGCTCAACAAGTCCAGTTTCCCAACTTAAATATTCCTTCATGTGGGTTTCAACGTTA
Source organism: Alphaproteobacteria bacterium UBA2964 (assembly GCA_002348425.1). Next base: position 14,696 of record DEBE01000034.1, read on the forward strand.
TCATCATGATCATAAGCCTTGTATTGAATATCGTTATTAATATCCGCCATATTTTCGAAGCCCGATTTCTCTGGAAAAGACATTGATCGCCAGGAGTCGGTCCCACCCTCAAGAAGTTTAATATCCCGATCAGTTAATGATAGAGCATCAGCTGCTGCATAGGCTGCAAGCATGCCATCAGAAGATGTAAATACTAGCCCTCCGTTTCCGGGAATTGAAGGTAAAGTTTCTTCTAAACGGGAACGAATTGCCCACCAAGCACCGGGGATATGTGAAGCTTTGTATTCTAGACTAGTAGCAACATCCACAACCGTCACCAAACCTTGGTTTAGACAATTTGATAAACTTTGTGGGTTAATAGAAACTATGGATTTGTTATCCAAAACAATTCGGGGTAACTGCGGAAATCCTTTTTCAAGTTCGAAATCATTTAATGCATTTCTTAGAACAAAAACATTTGGCCAACCCATTTGTTTTAACCAAGACGCCGTCATTGTCGCTCGGACACCATTATCATCTATTAGAATCAAGTAGCTCTTCAAAACTCCAACCCATTTATCTGTTGCTTGTACTAATTGGCCGCCCGGAGCGGAAATAGAACCAGGGAGGTGTCCTTCCTCGTATTCGTCAGGATTCCGAACATCAAGCAGAAACATTGATTTTATATTTTTTTGCTTCTGCCACTTTTGTAAAAGATCCATAGTTATTTCTTCAACACCAAACCGCTTTGCAACTCTATCGGCATAATCAAGCGCAGATTCCATGCCTTTTTGACTAATTTTCGGAAAAGTTCTATCGCTTCCTGTCTCAAGGGGAAAACCCTCCAAAGCCCACCCCATTGTTCCATTTCTCAACGCCACTACTTGATTTGGTACACCGGCGTTGATTAGGGACTGGGCCCCAATAATACTTCTTGTTCGGCCAGCACAATTGACAATTATTTTTTGCTTTTCATCATCAACTAAATCAAACGCCCTATATACTAATTCAGCACCCGGACAATCAATGCCAGTTGGAATATTCATTCGATTATATTCGTTGAAGGGTCGGCTATCTAAAACAACGATATTTTCACCATTATCCATTGCCTCTTTTAATTCCGCAGCTGAAATATTGGGTGTCCCAGACTCTATCTCTATAAATTCGCCAAATGCTTTAGAAGGAACGTTTACCCCTCTAAAAATAACATTTCCAGCCGCCGCCCAACTAGGCACCCCTCCCGATAAAATTGATATATCAGAATAACCCCATGCTCTGAGCTTAACCGCCGCCTTTCTCGCTAAACCATCTCCTCCATCGCATAATGCCATTCTTACCGATTTTCTGGGGATTAAACTTAGAATATCTAGTTCTAGGCGGCTCATGGGGAGACAAATAGCAAAAAGTAAATGGCCATCTGCGCCGAAGACCCCTTCTTCTCTTACATCAACCAGCGCAAGTTCATGGTCATCTAGTAACCAACTGCGAAGCTCTTTAGGTGATATTTCCTTAGTCATATGCCAATTTTATAAAGTAAAAAGTTACAATCACCCTTTATTCTATGTAAACTAAGTGCAAGCGACAACTGTCGGGGCTTTATTGCATACTGACCGCGTGTCATATTACCCACATGTCAAAAAATGAGACCTCGACAGTTAGGATATTTGACCGTCAAACCATCGAACTACGGCGAAAAAGGGCTACCACCAAATTTTCTGCACATGATTTTATGTTTAAGGAAGTAGCTGAACGATTAATTCAACGAATCACCGATGTAAAAAGAAAATTTGGTCTCACCATAGATTTAGGAGCTAGGACGAAGCATCTAAAACAAATGTTATCGAAAGAAGAATCTATTAATAATATAATTTCATTTGGACTAATTCGCGATCTAAAAGATTGCGATTTAATTGGCAACGAGGAAGTTATGCCTTTTAAAGTTGCTAGTGCCGATTTACTTGTTAGTAACTTAGTTTTCCATTGGACCAACGACCTCGTCGGTACATTAATACAATGCCGACAAATTCTTAAACCCGATGGCTTATTCTTAGCAGCATTATTCGGGGGAAACACCCTAACAGAACTAAGACAGGTTATGGTCGAAGTTGAAAACGAGATTTCAGGAGGTGTTTGGCCTAGAATATCTCCGCTTATCCAATTGCCAGATGCGGCAGCACTTTTACAACGATCAGGATATAACCTGCCTGTAGCAGATACAGATACCATTACCGTTACCTACTCAGACGCATTTTCTTTAATGCGCGACCTACGGGGCATGGGAGAAACAAACGCTACATTAGCGCGTAAGCGACACTTTTCTAAAAGAAGTATATTTTCTCAAGTAGCAAAACGGTATCATATGCTTTTCGCGGATAGTAAAGGCAGAATACCCGCTACTTTTCAGATTATATATTTAACTGGTTGGGCTCCAGATGAGGCACAACCACTACCCTTAAAACCTGGCACTGCCACACAACGATTAGCAGATGCATTGGATAGCACAGAGCAATCAGCTGGAGACACTGCCAAACCAAAAATATAAGTATATTTAACGCGTCTTCTCAAGTTTGACAGTCTCCAAATTACTATCCCTTTTTTCAGGAACAGACCAAGCTAAGACTGCAGCCAAGAGTGCAAAGGCAAGGGCCATAATCCAAGTCCAGTCGTAGGTTTGAAAAAAGTCAAACATAGTTCCGCCAACAAGCGCCCCAAGGGCACCACCAATTGAATGACCAAGAAACAAAATACCCATATTGAAACCCATAGTGCTGACGCCTAAATGACTTGCAATAAGTCCTGCTGTTGGCGGCACAGTGGCAAAGTCGAGAGTGCCAAATATAATTGCGAAAAGAAACAGTATGGCGTAATTATCGGTGATAAAAAACAACATTATAAAGGATAGCGCCCGCAGGAAATAAACCGTACCTAATAATCCCGGGCGACTGAGTCTGTCGGTTAAAAATCCTGACAAAACCATTCCAAACATATCAAAACCGGCAAGCACCCCTGTAGCTGCTGCTCCTGTTGTAATAGAAAATCCGCAAGAGGCCGCGTAAGGAATTAAATGTACTTTGACGACACCAGCTGTTGTAAAACCACATATAAAATAGGCTCCACCCAAAAGCCAGAAGACAGGATGACGTATTAAAAGGTTAAATTTTTCGAGAAAAGACTTGGAATTTTCCTCTGACTCTTTTTTCTCATCGCCACTTTTTCCCTCATTAGGTAAGAGGAAGAGAGAAAGTAGGCCCATTCCAATAATTAAAATACCAAATAAAGTTAATGTCGGGCGCCATCCAATCAAAGTAATTACCCAGGCTATTAGTGGAATAAACAGAAGTTGGCCTCCACCAACACCTGAAGTGCCAATTGAAGTTGCTAAGCCCCTATTTTCAATAAATTCACGCGTGATTGTAGCCGTTGCTACCGGCAAACTAATCATCCCGTAGCCGATGGCAGATAAAATGCAATAAATCCCGATAAAAACCCAGGCTGGGGATAACCAAATCGCGGCATTATCCATGAAAGCAGCAATAATTATACAGAAACCACTTAACATAGTGCCGCCAGAAACGAGATAACGGGCTCCAAATTTATCCAACAGATGGCCGGCATAGGGAGCAACTCCTCCCATTATGATCATTATCAGCGCAGCACCAGAGGTTAAAAACGTTCTCGTCCAATCAAACTCCTTTTCCCAAACCGGAATCAGAACAGGCAACGACATCCGCGCAGCAAATGAAAAACTAACGGTGAAAAAAATTACCGCTACAATAAGCCAACCACGCGGGTTGGAACGAAAAATAGAAAATATCATTTAAAAATTTTACAATAAATCACGCAACATGGCGACTATAGGCGTATCCGCGGGCAGCATCGGATATTCTTTGAGTTTCTTTGGTCTTACCCATTTAAAAACTTGGCCCTCCATTGACTGCACGGATCCCTCCCACACGCGGCACACATAAAGTGGCATCAGTAGATGAAACTTTTCATATTTATATGATGCGAAAGTAAAAGGCGCTAAACACTTATCACTTACATCGATACCGAGTTCCTCTTTCAGTTCTCGTATCAGGGCTTGCTCCGGGTTTTCTCCATCCTCAATTTTCCCCCCGGGAAACTCCCAAAGCCCTGACATTGACTTGTTTTTGGGTCGCTGAGAAATCAGGATCCGACCGTCTACGTCTACCAAGGCGACTGCTACGACCAGAATCAGAGGTAGATCATCAGCCACTCTTTAATCTCATGTCCGATATTCTGCATTAATTTTGATGTAGCCGTGAGTTAAATCACAGGTCCATACTGTTGCTTTTCCACTGCCGATACCAACATCAACTTCAATTTCAATTTTTTTTCCTTGCATATGTTTTGTTACAATATCTTCTTCATAATATGGATCCCGACCCCCATTTTTAGTAACCGACACGCCCCCTATCTTTATTTTCAAAGAATCCCGATCCGCCTTTTCGCCAGCTTTTCCTACAGCCATTACAATTCTACCCCAATTTGCATCCTCTCCTGCTATAGCGGTTTTAACCAGAGGTGAATTAGCTATTACCAAGCCAATATTTTTAGCCGCCCGCTTAGAAGCTGCACCGATTACAGAAATTTGGATAAATTTCTGTGCCCCCTCTCCATCTCTAACAATCTGTTGTGCTAAATCAATCATCAAAATTTCTAGTGCATTTATGAAATTCTTCAGCCGTGAATCTTTAAAATCCGTGATTAATTGATTTTTCGCTTTTCCTGTAGCGCATAACAAAACGGTATCACTTGTTGATGTATCACTATCCACAGTAATGGAGTTAAATGATTTATCCACTGCAGCGGCAAGAGCTTTTTGTAAAACAGGTTGTGCAATTTTAGCATCCGTAAACACGTAACCGAGCATAGTACCCATGTTAGGCGCAATCATACCTGAGCCTTTTGCAATACCATTTAAGGTCACAGTAACACCACCAATTTCTGTAACTATACTAGCGCCTTTTGGAAAAGTATCGGTGGTCATTATTGCAGACGCCGCAGCTCTCCATGCTTTTCCAGATGTTTTCTTTTCCAATTTAGGAAGCATTTTGACTATTTTATCGACGGGCAAGGGTTCGCCAATTACTCCTGTTGAGGAAATAAAAACGTGATTTTCTCTACAACCAATAATTTTAGCTGTTGTTTTAACTGTTTTCTTTACGGCCAATTCGCCTATATGACCGGTAAATGCGTTGGCATTGCCAGAATTAACTACTATTGCTCGCGCACGGGTACTCTTAAGTGCCTTTTTGCACCAAAGAATAGGTGCTGCTGCGGCCAACGATTTCGTAAATACTCCAGCTATAACGGTACCGCGGGCTAATTTCGCTAACATTAAATCTTTGCGCCCCTTTTTAGATATACCGCATGAACCTACCGCGATTGATATGCCAGAGATCTGAGGCAATTTAGGAAACTTTTTTGGAGCAAGAGGAGATTTAGTTGTCATCGTATTATATACATATCTGCCTAAGATTAATTAGACAAAACTAAAAATTGATTATTTACAACAATTCTTTTCTTTAACATATGCAGTTAGTTGGCGTACAAGGATATAATAATTGTAAAAATCCACGGGGCATATTGCTAATCGTTGCTAAAGACATCAAAAATACTCATGTATTTTATTCGTTTAGAATTAAATAATGAAGATTAGATAGTAAACTATACTTGAGAGAGGTTAAATGTTCGCTGCAATTGCAGAGAGCGTTTTCGGAAGCGCCAATAGTCGCTATCTGAAACGACTTGAGAAAAAAGCTGTACAAATAAATTCGCTTGAAAAAGAACTAGAAAATTTAAGCGACGAGAAGCTACGCTTACGTACGGAAGAGTTTCGTGACCGTTATAAGAATGGACAGTCATTAGACGACTTGTTAGGCGAAGCATTTGCCACAGTTCGTG
>DEBE01000060.1 GCA_002348425.1 Alphaproteobacteria bacterium UBA2964
CGTCTTTAAAGGTGAAGGTAATACGAATTTTTTCATATTTATCGGGACACCCTATACGTTTGGGAGAGTTGAAATGGCAAAGCTCTCGATAATCACAATCGCCCTATGGCGGAGAAGTTTTCTATGAATTTATATGTCACAATATTAAATAACTGTACAAACTTCATCAAACTTAAACCGCGGTAATTTCTGAAATAATCCGGATGGGTCACCGTAACCAATGTTGCAGAGAAAGTTTGACTTAATCGTCGTTCCAGAAAAAAACTCATTATCCACCGCTGAATTGTTGAAGCCGGACATTGCTCCAATATCCATACCCAATGCCCTTGCGCCAAGCATGAGGTAGGCGGCTTGTAGAGTAGAATTACGGAATGCATTGGTTTCAGCGTGCTCGGCGTCTTCCCGATATTGCGTTGCCATATCCCGATGAGGAAAAAGTCTTGGCAAGTGTTCCCAGAAATTTACGTCATAGCCAATAATAACGCATAAAGGGGCTGCCTCAATTTTTTTTACATTTCCGGGATTTACACAGGGTGTGAGCCTCGCTTTAGCTTCGTGCGAACGGCAAAAAACTAGGCGGGCGGGCAGACAGTTACCGCTAGTGGCACCATTAATGGTTAGATCATAAAGGGTATTAATTTGTTCATCAGTAACCGGACGATCGGTCCAGACATTATGCGTTCGTGCCTCTCGAAATAACAGGTCTATCGCATCTTCATCCAGACAGCTAACACGTTTTCTTAATTCCTCGACAGCTTTTATAGCGTCTTCCACAGAATTCATTTTAATTGCCTCCTATGATAATTATTCAAATCACTTAATTCTGTTGCCTTAAGGTGGAGTAATTTTTGGGACAAAGCGACTATAGAGCCCTAATCCAAAAAGCAATACTAAAAGACCACCGCCAATAATAAAAAAGCTTTCCTCTCGGCCATAATAGTCGGATACGAAGCCGATAATCGGTGGAAGAATCACACCTCCTAACCGGTTCATAGTTTGCCTTAATCCTACGACTGTGCCCTGTTGTTCGCGGGTCACGGATATAGCCTGAACTGAAAACAATATTGGCTGCGAAACGCCTTGTGTTATGCCACGAAAAACCTGTCCAATTAAAAGCAAGGCGAAAATAGTCCAAACAGTTGTCCCAAAACCCCCTATTAGAGGGGTGGCACTGACTAGTGTGACGGTAATAAATGTAGTTAGCATCAGCACTCTGATGGGATCAAAGCTCCTCATTATTCGCCCAGAGTACCAAGAACCAATAGCACCCGCTAATTCAATTGCTGCAAATAAAAGCCCTATCTTTGTAGCGGTTAAGCCTGCGTCCTGTGCGTATGTTACGTAAATGGTAGTTTGAACTCCATAGGTGGAATTCCGCACTAACATAGCAATTGCTGTGAATGCAACTGCAGGAATAGCCATTAGGGCAAATGTGGCCGTGTAATCAGACAATCTCGGCATAATGTCTGATATTCTAAAACTGTTTTTGTCAGTATTAGTTTCTTCCGGGGGGTTGGGTTCAGGAACTCGCCAAAGGGTGAAAAACGCAATTACAGCCCATAGCGTTCCAAAACCATATGCAAGCCACGCGCCGCCTAAGTCAAATAAAAGTCCCGCAAAGATTGGTGCAATCGTTGTACCTATTCGAGCGAATGTGCTGAAACGTCCGATATATTCTGCGTCTCCTTCCGCTATCCTCGCGATAAGGGTCTGGGCACCTGACCACCCAAGCGAGATTGCAAAGCCACTTAGCACCTGAAGAAGGAATAGCGCCCAGAAGGTTGAAAGAAATGGGAAAAGTGGTCCAAATAAAATAACTGAACCTGTGAAAATCAGCGTAATCCTGCGTGTACCAAAACGATCCATCAATGCTCCACCATGGATGGATAAGAAAAGTGATAGTAGGGAACGAGCTCCAACAAGAGTGCCAATTTGGCCGTCGGACATACCCAATGAATCCTTCGCAAATATCGGGATTAGTAAAACGAAAATATCGATGAGCGCCATGCTGAAAATGCCAAAAGCATATACCGCATGTAGGTCCTTTTTACGTGGTCCAGTGGAACGTTCTTTTTTCAAGAAAGGAAACCAAGTAAAGTTATTAATTGGTTAGATTTTATTTTCACAATATTAAAACACTAGTTTAGGGTAATTGTCTTTTTGGGACGGCCGCTATGTTGGAATACATATATATAGTTTTGTTTATCAAATTTTTCCTAATTTTAATAGAATATTGCGTAGAGCTACCTATAAAATTTGTTGGCCGCTTCTTCTGATACATAGCCTTCTGAAATATCGTTAGCCAGTGCTTCTGGATCTCGATTTTTAGGATTGCCATAACCGCCGCCGCCGGGCCCATTGACCCGAAATATGGTGCCCTCGGGCAATGACATGCGAGCTGAAGATGGCATAATTTTTTCTTCTTTTGTCCCAGGGTTTACAATAAATCGGCTTGGGCCACCGGGTTGGCCCCCTCTCAAGCCGGCAGGGGGTTCGATTGAACGGTCCGCACGATAAACGATTTCTCCGGGTTCTAGCATTTCATATTCACGCAAGAAATTTAGGCCGCCTCTGAACTCACCGGCCCCCCCAGAGTCTCTATTTAAATTAAATTTTCGTATTCGACAGGGGAATTCAGTTTCGATGATTTCTACTGGAGCCGCAAAAAGATTTGCCAACATGACGCTCGCACCTGAGGCGCCATCGGCTCCGCTACCAGCCCCATATGCTGATCCAAATATTTCGTATTGGTTACCGCGTTTTGGTTTTGTGTCGCCTTTCCATGAAACAATTATTGAGCCTCCGCTACCTCCTGAGTGGGCGATCGCCCTATCCGGTAAAAGTGGATCCATAGCCTCGAGGATTACGTCGCAAAGCTTTAAACAGCATTTCATATAGCTTGAACAGGGACGGGGTGGCTCCGCACTAACTACACTCTTTTCTTTAAATTTAAGGGTAACAAAATCACGAATGCCGTCGCTGTAGCGAAGTTCTGGGTCTATCAATCCAATAAGGCAGTAAAAAACGCATGCCTCCACCATTGCGATCCTTAAATTTACAGGCCCCTCCGTTTGCGGGTCGCACTCCGTAAAATCGAAATCTATCCCTCCATCAGTTATGCTTATCTTTACATGGAGTTTTACCTTCGTTGTTTCGTCTACGCCATCATGGTCGAGGTATCCTGTAGCTTCTGCAATACCATTAGGTATTTCTCTCAGGGCGGCACGGAACTCTTCCCCTGAAGCTACAACCATTGAGTCCATAGATTCTAAAACAGTTTCAACGCCAAATCGGTTACACATATCTTGAATTTGCTTTCGCCCGATCCGAGTAACGCCGATCTGCCCTGAAATATCTCCAAGCACAACGTAGGGTGCACGGGTATTGGCAGCTATAAGTCTGATAATTTCGTCGATTGGCTTTCCTGCCCTATGTATTCTAATTGGTGGAAGAATCATTCCTTCTTGAAAAAGTTCGGTTGCTGATCCGTAAGTGCTTCCGGGCACAGTTCCACCCACATCAGCCTTGTGGGCTATCGTCGCTGCAAACGCCACCAGAGTACCTTTAAAAAAAATAGGGGAGATGAAACCCATATCTGAAGCATGAGGCATGTTGGCCTCGTAGGGATGATTGCTCACGAAAATATCACCGTCGGCAAGATTTTCTATGCCATAAACTTCGATGATTTTCTGGACCAGATGAAAATAAACGGGTGAGTGAAAAAACATCCATGGTGAAACCAATAGGCGGCCCTTAGGGTCAACAATTACGCAACTAAAATCGCGGCTCTCACGTACGATAGTGGAGTAGCCGGATCGATAGAAA